>DATNFM010000001.1:0-19211 GCA_035606435.1 Streptosporangiaceae bacterium
TTGTTGCCATGGAAGGCGTCGCGAGGCCGGTATTTGAGCAGGATCACCCGCTCCAGGCTCCGGTTGTCGCAGATCGTGAAGTGCGGGGACGGAACCATGCAGCCCAGGGTGACCCGGCGGAAGCCGAGCCAGCGCAGATAAATCTCGAGCTTGAGCAGTCGTTGTCCGGGGTGGTTGAGACGCCAGAGGTTCGTCCACTCGATGGCCCAGCCAATGTTCAGCGTCTTGAGGTCCTTGGCGGCCGCACGGAGTTCCTTCACGGTCGGCAGCGACGTCGCGCCCTGGTACTTCATCAGGTACTTGTAGAACGGGTGGTCCGATATCTGCTTGATTGTCGGCTGGGGTACCCAGGCGGTGTAGGAGATCGAGCGCGGATGACCGTCGGCGGTGGCCAGCAGCATAGCCCGCTCAGAGATTCCTGACCCGGTCAGGGCCAGGCCGCCGCGCAGGCCGAACGGCACATCAAGCACCGTCGAATTCGAATGATCGGCCTGCAACCTCGAGTCGAGCCCCGGCATCGTCGTCGGCATTGTCTCGGTTGGCGTGTGCGGCGGGCCGGTGGTGCCGCCCGACCAGCCGATTTCGAGCACGCTCAGCGCGGTGACTATGACCAGCAGCGGGATCGCGAGCCAGCGGCGCCGCTGGCTCAGCCACTGCACGACGAGCCCGGCCAGCAGCGCCGCGCCGACCAGGCCGACAAGCGCGAACCGGTCGGCCTCCCGCAGCCCGGCGAGGCCCGGGATGCGCACCAGCCAGGTGTAGGGCATCAGGTTCGAGACGTGGACCTTGTACCAGTCGGTCAAGCCGTCGTGTTTGACCAGCACGTAGTGGATATGACTGGCGAACGGCATGTACTGCTGGCACGCCTTGCCGTACAGCTTGCCGGGGGCGGTCACGTTAACCACGCAGTCGCTGCCGATCACCAGGCTGGTGCCGAGCGCCAGGATCGCGCAGCCGAGGAATAGCAGCAGGAACCACCAGGTCGTCTTCTTGCGCCAGCCGATGATCACGCCGAGGACCGCGAGCCCGGTGACTACCAGCCCGAAGGTGGGAATGCCCTCGCCGGGCTGCACGGACGCGCCACCCTGGGGCGCGGCGTTGAACGCGTAGGTGCTGCCGATGACATGGCCCAGGCCGTAGTAAGACAGTCTCGGCGAGGCAGAGAAGAGCGTGCTGAGCGGCACCCCGAACTGGGTGTAGTTCTGGGCGAGCGGGCCAACCGGTACCTTCGCGCCGCCCGCGGCGATCTGCTGGCCCATGGCGATGAGCTGAGGGCTCGCGACCACGAACGCGACCACTGCCCCGACCGCCAGTGGTATCAGGGCCTTGCGGAGTGCGACCCGGTCTCGGAAGGCCTTGCCGATGACCCACGGCACCAAGATCACGAAGGCGAGCAGGAGCGCGATCGCCGCGCCTTCCTGGCTGGTCATGACGGCGGCACCGAGGGCGATGCCGAGCCAGATCGCCGGGCCGATCTTCTGGGTGCGGCGCAGCCGCACCGCTCCCTCGATGGTCAGCGGAAGGAAGATGAGCCCGGCGGCGATGTTGACGTGGTACCAGTTCTGCCACAGCATCATCGTGGACAGGCCGAAGAAGGCCCCGGCCGCGATGGAGCCGGGCACGTTGAGCCACAGCCGCGCCGCGCGGAACATCGCGTAGCACAGCAATCCGGGCACGATCAGGCTGAGCACGGTGAACCCGGCTGAGGGACCAAACAGCAAGGTGACCGGCGTCATCACCAGGCCGGCCAGCGGCATCAGCGTGCTGAAGCCGAGCTGGATGCCGACCGGAGCGGCCATGTAGTGAGTAAAGAACGGGTCGCCGAGGTGGGTGACCTGGTGCGCGACCCACCACATGCCCCAGACGAAGCTGGCCACGTCGGTCGTCCTCGGCAGGCTGCCACTGATCAGGTAGGTGAACCTCGGCCAGGTCACTCCGATTCCGGCGCCCATGTAGAGCACCAGCAAGATGACGTGACGCACCCAGTTGGGACGGCTGATGCGAGCGAAAAATCCCCCGATCGCAGCGAACGTCCGTCTAACCGGACCCCGCTTCTTGGCCGTCCCGGACTTCTTCTGCTCGGTCCCGGTCTTCTCGGTGCCGGTCTTCTCTGTGCCGGTCTTCTGAGCCCCGGACTTCGCCTTCTTACGCTTCTTACCCGGTTCAGCTTCTGGCGCGGCCTTATCCGGTGCTACCGGGGCCGCGGCCGCGGCGGGTTCAGCGGCAGCGGGCTCACCAGTGGCAGGCTCAGCATCAGTGTCGGGAGTAGCAACGGCCGTGGCGGTCTTCGCCTCCGCCGTAGCGCCAGAGCTGTGACCGTTGTGGCCGTGCGTCACCTCCGGCTTGGCCGGGCTGTCATCTCCCGGCCGGGCCGAATCCGAGGTTGCAGGCTTGCCGTCCCGGCTACGGCCTGCTGGACTCATCGAACCACCCTGTCTACTGCTCGATCTGACCGTTCATGTCTACCGTCTTAGGGCCGGCTTGTCGCATGATCTGGCAGACCGCCTCCTACCACGGCAACGGTCAAGTACTCGCAGTGCGGAGTCCGGACTGCCGTCAGGATTCCGCGCTGCCTGTGTTCGCCCACTCGGGGCGCCCGGAAGCTCGCGCTAGGTAGCGGTCATCGGCGACCAATTACGGCTACGGGCACAGGCTAGAGTCCTTCAGTGGCACTCAAGGAAACTAGCGTACGCCCGATGTCCCCGTGGATGATCCGTTGGGAGATCTTCGCGGTCTTCGCCGTGTCGCTGGGCGCTAGTGCCCTCAATGCGCTGCTATCGCTAATCGGCTCGCTACTTGCGCCCGCCCCCCTGTCGGGTCAGGAAGCCCTGCTGGTCGGGTCGCAGGCACCGAACCACTGGCTTGACCTGACGCTCCAACTCGCCTCCGCCCTCGAGGGCCTGGCCCCCGTTGTGCTGGTGTTTTACCTGCTCGCGCGATCCGATGAGTCGCCCTCGCTTCTGGGGATCGACGCCAGCCAGCCCGGCAAAGACGCCGCGCGGGGCGCGGCCCTGGCTGCCGTGATCGGCGGTATCGGCCTGGGCTTGTATTACGCGGCTTTCCATCTGCACGTCGCCTTGAATGTCGTACCCGAACAATTGCCGTCCGTTTGGTGGCGAGTTCCTGTCCTTGCGCTATTCGCGTTTCAGAACGGCATGCTCGAGGAGACGATCGTTCTCGGCTATCTGCTGAACCGACTGGACCAGCTAGGTACCAGGCCGGCGAAGGCGATCTTGATCAGCGCGATCCTGCGGGGGTCTTATCACCTGTATCAGGGCCTAGGCGGATTTCTTGGAAACGCCGCGATGGGACTCGTGTTCGGGGTGCTCTTCCGCCGCTGGCGCCGAGTCATGCCGATGATCATCGCGCACACGCTGATCGACGGGTTCGCCTTCATCGGCTACTCCTACCTGCACGGCCACGTGTCCTGGCTTCCCTGAACGGCCCGGCGCCCGGCCCTGGCCCGGGCCCCGGGCCAGCCCGGGGCGCGGCCCGGCAGGCGACCGGCCTCAGGCTCGGCGAGCCAGGCCCTCGACGACCGTAGCGCCAGGCAGAGTAGCCAGCGTCTTTCCGGCCAGCGCCAGCTTCGACCGCCGCAGTCCGCTGCCGATCACGACCTGCGGCATCGCGGCAGCCGCCGCGTCCACGAGGATCGGCCAGTCGGCGGGCAACCCGATCGGGGTGATGCCGCCGTGCTCCATGCCGGTCTCGGCGACCGCGATGTCCATCGCGGCGAACGAGGCCTTGCGCACGTCAAGGCTCTTGCGCACGACTCCGTTGACATCCGCCCGCGTGGTCGCGAGCACGATGCAGGCGGCGAAGCGAATCTCGCCTTCACGCTTGCCCGCGATCACGACGCAGTTGGCCGATTCGTCCAAGGTCACGTCGTACCGTTCGCAGAACGCGGCCGTATCCGCGACCTCGGGGTCGATCTCGACCACGCCGACCGCGTCGGCGGAGTGCGGCCACTGCGGGCTGGTGATCGCGGCGGCTACCGGCGCGGCGAGCAGGTCGGTGAGGCTGGCCGCTGGCGTGAAGTCCAGCTTGCCGATGCTGAAGGTCATCTGCGCAGTCTAGGATCAGCCGCCCAGGCTGCCGAGCCGGACTGTGAACACCTTGGGCCGGCCATCCCGCAGCACGTGCACAGCCGCCTTCTCGCCGGGCCGGTAGTAGATCAGCTGGTAGTCCAGTTCGGCGAGGTCAGACGTCTTCGTGCGGCCCAGCCCGGTGATGACGTCCCCGGCCCTGATCCCCGCCGCCCGAGCCGCGCCGGCTCGCAAGGCGAAGTCGACCGACACCCCGGCGCCGCTGCCTGACTTGCTGGCATACGTGCTGCCGGTGATCTGCAACGAGGCCCGGTCCGAGCGCGTCACGTGCCCGGCCCTGATCAGCTGCGAGGCGATGTCCCTGACGGTGTTCGACGGGATCGCGAAGCCGATGCCGCTTACGTCGTGTCCGAGCGCGGGATCCTTCGCCGCCAGCGTCGGGATTCCGAGCACCGCGCCGGACAGCAGCACCAGCGCGCCGCCGCTGTTGCCTGGATTGATCGCGGCGCTGGTCTGGACCGCGTCGGTGATCACCATCGGCGGCTGGCCGGTGATGGTCGGGCCGGTCACGGTCCGCCCGGTCGCGGACACGATGCCCTGCGTCACGCTGTCGATCAGCCCGTACGGCGCCCCCATCGCCAGGACGAACTGGCCCACCTGAGCCTGATCGGAGTTCGCCCACCGGGCGGGCCGCAAGGCGGACCGATGGGCGGTCACCCTGACCACGGCCAGGTCATCGGGAAGGAACCGGCCCACCAGATGAGCCGTCAGCGGCCCGCTGGTCGCCGAAACGAAGACCTCGACGGTACGCGCGTGGCCGACCACGTGCGCGTTGGTCACGATGTCACCGGCGGAATCGAAGACCACGCCGGAGCCGGTCTGCTGTCCCGCGTCGATCTGCACCACCGACGGCAGCAATTCCCTGACGACCCGCACGTAGTCCTGCTGAGCCGGGTTGGCCGGACCCGCCTGGGTCCCTGCGCCCCCCGAACCGCAGGCCGCCACTGCCGCGGCGATCACCGTCGCCAGCACCGCGTGCCACCCGATCCCATGGCCGCGCCGTCGCTGGCGCCGCCCCCGCATCGAAGCCATCCGGCTACCCCCCGATGCCGCTAGCCACTGGGCTCTCTTAGTCTTCCACCATGTCGGTAGGGCAATCGCAAAGCGAAACCATCGGTAGTACAGGCATCGCCACCGATGAGGTGACGGTCTCCGCGCTGACCCGGGCACTGGCGTCCGGGCAGCTCACCGCAGCCGAACTGACCCAGTTCTACCTGGGTCGGATCGAGCGCCTGAACGGCGACTTCGGCGCCGTGATCTCGGTCGACGACAGTGCCGTGCGGCAAGCCACCGCGGCCGACGAGGCCCGCGCCGCGAACGGCCAGCAAGGACCGCTCGCCGGGATCCCGGTCCTGGTCAAGGACAACATCTCGGTCACCGGCTCGCCCGCCACCGCCGGCTCGCCTGCCCTGCTTGACGCCGAGTCCGCCGACGCGTTCCTGATCGGCAAGCTGCGCGAGGCCGGCGCGATCATCCTCGGCAAGGCCAACCTGTCCGAGTGGGCCAACTTCAGGTCGACGCATTCGTCCAGCGGCTGGTCCACTCTCGGCGGCCAGGCGAACAACCCGCATGGCGCCGGGCGCAACCCGTCGGGCTCCAGCTCTGGCTCGGGAGTCGCGGTCGCGGCCGGGCTCGCGCCGCTCGCGATCGGCACCGAGACCGACGGCTCGATCATCAGCCCGTCCACGAGCAACGGCATCGTCGGGATCAAGCCGACGCTTGGCCTGGTCAGCCGCTCAGGAATCGTGCCGATCTCTTCCGCGCAGGACACGGCCGGGCCCATGACCAGATGCGTCGCCGACGCGGCGGTGCTGCTGGGCGCGATCGCGGGACCCGACCCGGCCGACCCGGCCAGCGAGGACACCCCGGACGGCGCGACGTTCCAAGCCGGCTACACCCAGTTCCTGGATCCGGCCGCCCTGACCGGCGCGCGGATCGGCATCTGGCGAGCCGCCGCCGCCGACGCGGTCCCGGGCGCGCTTGAAGTACTCGACCAGGCGGTTGGACTCCTGCGTGAGGCCGGCGCCGTCATCATCGACCCCGTCGAGCTGACCGGCTCGGAGGCCATCAGCAAGCCGGAGTTCGCGGCCCTCGGCATGGAGTTCAAGGACGACCTGAACGCCTACCTGGCCAGCGTCGGCGGCAAGCACCCGATGTCGCTCAGCGAGCTCATTGAATTTAATAGTGGAAACGCATTGCGGGTGCTGAGTCGCTTCGGTCAGGAGATCTTCATCCAGGCTGATGAGACGCAGGGCCGGGCGGACCCGAACTGGCGGCCGGCTCGCGAAGAGGCCAGAACGCTAGCCAGGGGAGCTCTCGACGGCGCCTTCTCCCAGCACGGACTGGACGCGGTCGTGATCGTTTCCGGCAACCCGGCCTGGCTGACCGACTACGTGCTGGGCGACCACTACAGCTTCGGCACCTCGTCCCCCTGCGCGGTCAGCGGCTACCCGGCGATCACGGTTCCGGCCGGCCGCGTGTCCGGGCTGCCGGTCGGGTTGTCGTTCATGGGGCCCGCCTGGAGCGAGCCAAGGCTGCTGGGCCTGGCCTACGCGTTCGAACAGGTACGCTCCCTCCGATAGCACGCAACCCGAGCGATACTCTGCGGGCATGGACTCATGGGCCGCTGTTCACATCCCTGACCTGCCCGGGCGTGCACCGGTGACCAGGATCTGGGACACGTCGAGCAACGCGCTCGCGGTGGCCGCGCCCGGCCAGCTCGCGACGCTCTACGCGTGCGGCATCACGCCCTATGACGCGACGCACATGGGTCATGCGGCGACTTACATTGCCTGGGATCTGCTGAACCGTAGCTGGCGTGATTCAGCCCGCGCAGTGCGTTATGCCCAAAATGTTACTGATGTAGATGACCCGTTGCTTGAGCGCGCTAATCGCGACGGCGACGACTGGCGCGAACTCGCCGACCGCGAAATCGAGCGCTATCGGGGCGACATGGCGGCGTTGCGGGTGTTGCCGCCCGACTATCTGATCGGCGCGGTCGAGGCGCTCGGCGTGATCGAGGATTTCAGCGCGCTGCTGGGCGGGCGGGACGCGATCTACGAGCTTGAGGCCGATGTGTACGCGCTGAAGTCCGCCGACCCGAGGTTCGGGTCGGTCTCCGGCTTCGATGTACCGACGATGCTCGAACTGTCGGCGGAGCGCGGCGGCGATCCGGATCGGCCTGGCAAGAAGGACCCGCTTGACCCGCTGATCTGGCTGGCCAAGCGGCCGGGGGAGCCGCACTGGGATTCCCGGTTCGGGCCGGGGCGGCCGGGCTGGCACGTGGAGTGCGCGGCGATCGCGTCGCGGTGGCTCGGGGTGACGTTCGACGTGCAGGCCGGCGGATCCGACCTGATTTTCCCGCATCACGAGATGAGCGCGTCGCACGCGCGGGTCGCGTACGGCGCGGACGGTGCCGACGTGTTCGCCCGGCGGTACGTGCACGCGGGCATGGTCAGGTACGACGGCGAGAAGATGTCGAAGTCGCTCGGCAACCTGGTCTTCGTGTCCCGGCTCCGGGGAGCCGGCACCGATCCGATGGCGATCCGGCTGGCGATCCTGGCGCATCACTACCGGGGTGACTGGGACTGGACCGAGCAGGGGCTGGCGGATGCCCAGGCGCGGCTGGAACGCTGGCGGGCGGCGGTTTCTCGTGGCTCTGACGCTGACGAGCCCGACGAGGGGGCGCTGGCCGCGCTCGCGGGTGTTCGTGAGCGGATGGCCGATGATCTCGACGCTCCCGGTGCGCTGGCGGTGGTCGATGGCTGGGCTGATGGAGTCCTGGCTGGAAAGGCCTCGTCTGGCGGGCTGATCAAGGACGCCGTCGATGCGCTGCTGGGCATCGCGCTTTAACCCGATATCCACACGCTCCTCGTTTCCTCGGCCCGCCGCCCCCACAAATTCACAGCTCGCAAACTCCCCATGCCGTCTCCTCCCGCCCCGGCAAAACTGGCGGACATGAAACAGTCCCAGCCCAACGAAACCCGGCTCAACCGCCGTCAACCATTACCTCCGTCTCGTGACTCCAGCCGCGGTCCCTCTGGCCAGGCTGGACGAGGCCCTGGCCGTGCCCGCGCCGCCGGCCAGCCGGACGAGCCCGGTTATCGCTGCAAGGTCAAGGTCGGCTCCGCCGACGGGATCCTCGCCGTGGTGCCGCACCTGCTCGGCTTCCACCCCACCAAGAGCCTGGTCGTGCTCGGCATCGGCGGCCCGCACGCCAGGATCCGTCTCGCGTTCCGCTATGACCTGCCCGACCCGGCCGATGTCTCGCTGAGCGAAGACATCGCCGCGCACGCGGTCAACGTGCTCGGCCGAGAGCACCTCACGATGGCGATCCTGGTGGGGTACGGCACCGGGCCGGCCGTCACCCCGGTCATCGACGTCATCGGATCGGCGTTGCGCGATGCCCAGGTAGCCATCCAGGATGCGCTTCGCGTCGACGAAGGCCGCTACTGGTCCTACCGGTGCAGCGATCCGGCCTGCTGCTCACCGGACGGCGTGCCTTATGACGCCTCGGCGCACCCCGCCGCCGTGGCGCTGGAGGCGGCCGGGCTGTCGGTCCACGCCGACCGGAACGAACTGGCCAGCACGCTGGCCCGGATCCCCGAGTCCGCTGAGCCCATGACCTCCGCGATTGAGCGAGCGCGGGCGAGAGCCAACCACATGATCGAGCAGGCCATGATCGTCGGACCCGAGGGCGATCTGTTCCAGCCCGTCGCCGACGCGGGCCGGAAATCCATCAGGCAGGTCGTGACGGGCTACCGGCGCGGCGATCAGCTTGCCAGCTATGACGAGATGGCGTGGCTGGCGTTCGTCCTGACGGACATGAGAGTCAGGGACGACGCCTGGGCCAGGATGGATCCGCAGTACAGCGAGGCGCACCAGTTGCTCTGGACCACGTTGCTCCGGGTTCTGCCCACCGAGTTCGTCCCCGCGCCGGCCGCCCTTCTGGCTTTCGTGTCCTGGCAGGCAGGCGACGGAGCGCTGGCGACGATTGCGATCGAGCGGGCACTCGACGCCGACCCCGACTACACGATGGCACTGCTGATCGCGGACGCACTGCACGCCGGCCTGCCACCATCAGCGGCCCGGCTCTCGATGACCCCCAAACAGGTAGCGGCCAGCTACGCCAAGCACCGCCGCCCACCCACCAGGAGCAACCGCCGCCGCGACTAGACCCGCCGCGACCAGCCGGTCCAGCCGGTCCAGCCGGTCCGCCCGCCCGCCGGCCCGCCCGCCGGTCCGGCCGCCCGCCCGCCGGTCCGGCCGCCCGCCGGTCCGGCCGCCCGCCGGTCCGGCCGCCCGTCCAGCCGCCAGCCGATCCGGTCGGCAGCGGGTCAAGCCGGGGTGTGCCAAGCGGATGACAGAAATGTCATGCAGCTGACAGTTCGCAGCCGTACTGTCACAAGATCGGCCTATCGCTGCGGCGGTTTGACCGCGAAGATCGAAGTGGTCACTGGGGGCACGGGGGATACGGGGACGCCGTCCACCACCCCTTAAGCAAGGGCTGGCCGGGACGAACGCCACTGCCACTCGGTCAGCCCTGACCCACCAAGGCAGCGATGCCGACCAGGATCCGGCCGGGCGGGATGTCGGCCAGCCCGGCCGGATCTGGGTGCGCCGGCCCGGACCCGCCCGCCGCTGACCCTGCACTCGCCTGGCCGGGTGCGGGTGCGCCGACCCGGACCTGCCCCGCCGCTGGTCTCGCGCTTGCCTGGCCGGGTGTGGGTGCTCTGGCCTGGACCGGTCTCGGGGCTGGCCCCGCGGCGGTCCGGCCTGGAAAAGGTGCGTCGGCCCAAGATCCGGCCTAGCCCGCGCGGGACACAGCGGCAACGGGCCGACGCTGTTGTATCTGGGTGCCGACCTACGACAGCGGTGGCCCGTGAGCGTTGCTCCTGCGACAGCACAGGGTCAACGCTGTTGTCGCTGAGGCCCGACCTACGGCAGCAACGGGTTGGCGCTGCTGCTGACGGTCGCGATTTGCGGGCCGGAGGCGGGCGGGCTGCTCCTTTGAGTTGGCGGCCGCCGACTAGACGGTGAGGTCTGGGGCTGGGTCGGGGTTGGGGGTTAGGTGGGCCAGTTCTCGGCCCTGGCGGTACTGCAGGGCGGCCAGCGGCAGGTTGCCTGGGAGGCAGCTGAGCAGGACGGTGAGCTTGCCCGGCTCGGCGTTCGGGTCGACGCTGAGGTCGCGGCCGGCTAGGGCGGCTCGGCGCAGGGTCTGGGTGGCGACGGCGGCGGCGGTGCCGAAGAGCAGTGCGCCCGGGACGGCCGCGCCTATGCGGTCGGCGGCCAGTTCGTACTCGGTGCAGCCGAGTACGAGGGCGCCGCAATCCTTGGGGGTTCGACTGGCGGCGTCGGCTATGGCGACGGTCATGGCCTTCTCGTCGCCAGCGTCGATGGCGGTGGCCAGACCAGGACAGGCTACTGGCGTCACTTCGGCGCCGGCGCCGAACTCGGCGATGAGCCTGCGCTGGTAGTCGCTCGCCGTGGTGGCGACCGTTGCCCAGATGGCGACCGACCTGGCGGCGGCTGCCGCCGGCTTGATGGCCGGGACGGTGCCGACGATCGGGATGTCCGGCTCGAACTCGGTGCGCAGCACGTCGAGCGCGTGCACCGATCCGGTATTGCAGGCCATCACGATGACGTCCGGGTCATAGCTCGCCGCCGCGTGGGCGACCGCGAGCGAGCGCTCGGCGATGTCTTGCGGGGTACGCGGGCCCCACGGCATGCCGTCCGGGTCCATCGCGATGACCAGATCGGCGTCCGGCCTTAGCCTGTGCAGTTCGCTCGCGGTGGCCAGCAGCCCCAGTCCGGAGTTGATCAGCGCGAATCGCATGCGCTCAACCATAGGAGATTCGAGCGAGAGCTTGGTGAACGCAGGGCATCTGTTGCCTGAGGGCAACGTCGAACGTATCGGCACGCTTAGCTGCCGAAATGTGCTCTCGTCGCACCCCGAGCTCCTGAGTGACGCGGCGAGAAAATCATTCGTGATCGCGTGGCCGGCGCATTACACTTCGGCGTGATTCTCGCCGGGCCACCGCTGTGGCGCGGGCCGAGAGGACAGTCAATCGTTCCCAAGGAGGGTAGAGATGGCGGCAGCGACCATTTCCGTCGAGATGTCCTATGTGACCTGTTCGAAGGGTATGGCGCGTGTCGCGAACTACGCTCAACTTGGGGATTCTGGCGCATGTAGACGCCGGTAAGACGACTCTTACCGAGCGGCTGCTCTACGCCGCCGGTGTGATCAACCGACTCGGCAGCGTCGATGCCGGTACTACCGTCACGGACTCGCTGGCGCTTGAGCGTCAGCGCGGGATCACGATCAAGTCGGCCGTCGCGTCGTTCTCGATTGGTGCTGCCGACGACCTGACGGCGGCATTCACTGGGTCCTCCGCCCGGTCCGGCACCGTGGTCAACCTGATCGATACGCCTGGCCACCCGGACTTCATCGCCGAGGTGGACCGGGTGCTCAGCGTTCTCGACGGGGCCGTGCTCGTGATCTCAGCCGTCGAAGGCGTCCAGCCGCAGACTCAGATCCTCCTGCGCTCGCTGCGGCGCCTCAACATCCCGGCGCTGGTGTTCGTCAACAAGATCGACCGCCCGGGTGCGCGCACCGACAGCCTGCTGCGGGAGATCGGCCGGCGGCTGAAGATCGCCGTCGTGCCGATGGGCCGCGTCGAGGGGGTCGGGACCCGGCAGGCCGGTTTCTGCGCCTGCGCGCCCGGTGATCCTGGCCTGCGGACTGACTGGCTCGACGTGCTCGCCGAGCGCAATGACGGTCTGCTCGCCGCCTATGTCGACGACGAGGCCGCCATCTCTGACGGGCGGCTGCGGGCCGAACTCGCGGCCCAGACCAGGCGCGGGCTGGTATATCCGGTCTTTTTCGGTTCCGCGATGTCCGGAGCGGGCATCGATCCGCTGATGGCGGGAATCGCGGAGTTGCTGCCGGCCAAGGTCGGTGATCCAGAGGGGCCGGTCTCCGGCCGCATCTTCAAGATCGAGCGCGGCGCCAGCTCAGAGAAGGTCGCCTACGTTCGGATGTTCTCCGGGACCATCCACGCCCGCGGTCGGCTGCGATTCGGCTCCGGCCTGGACGGCAAGGTGACGAACGTCGCCGTGTTTGACGCAGGCACGGTCGTGGAGCGCCCGGCGGTCAGCGCGGGCCAGATCGGCAAGCTCTGGGGCCTGGCCGAGGCCCGGATCGGTGATCAGGTCGGCGAGTTGGCCGAGGGGGACGCTCGGGCGCAGTTCCCGCCGCCGACGCTCGAGTCGGTCGTCGTGCCGGTTGTCGCGGGCGACAAGCAGCGGCTTCGGGTGGCGCTTGGCCAGATCGCCGAGCAGGACCCGCTCATCAACGTGCGCCAGGACGACGAGCGCCAGGAGATCGTCGTCTCGCTGTACGGCGAGGTCCAGAAGGACGTCATCCAGTCCACGCTGGCGAACGACTACGGCGTCGCCGTCACGTTCCGCGAGACCACGATGATCTATGTCGAGCGGCCAGTCGGCAGCGCCAGCGCACTGGCCGCCCTCCAGTCGGATGATCATCCCTACTCGGCGACCATCGGGCTGGCGATCGAGCCCGGTCCGGCGGACTCCGGCGTCGAATTCCGGCTCGATATCGACCCGCGAACCATTCCCCTGTACATCTACAAATCCGCCGGGCCCTTTGCCGACGCGATGACGCGGTACGTCAAGGATTCGCTGGCCAGCGGGCTTTACGGCTGGGAGGTGATCGACTGCGCCGTCACGATGAACGCGTGTGATTACTACGTCGGCGACGGTGCGCGCAAGCAGGTGCTGCCTACGCCGAAAACGTCCTCGTCCGACTTCCGTAAGCTCACGCCGCTGGTATTGAGGCAGGCGCTCCGAATGGCGGGCACGGTCGTCTGCGAGCCGGTCGCGGTGGTCAGGATCGAGGTTCCGGTGGCGAGGATGGGCGCGGTTCTTTCGCTCCTGGCTGGCCTGGGCGCCGACGTGGATCCGCCGCTGCTTCGCGTTGATCTGGCTGTCGTCGGGGCCCGGCTGCCGACCGAGCGCGTCCACGGGCTGCAGTCGCAACTGCCGGGCTTGACCAGAGGCGAGGCCGCGTTCGACACCAGCTTCGGCGGCTATCAGCCGGTACACGGCCGCTTCCCGGTCCGCTAGCAGGGACGCTTGGCCTGGGAGGCGTCGTCGAACGGTGTCACGTAAGACGGTCTCCGGCAATGCATGATCAGCCGGAGGGTGAGCCTAATCCGGGTCGACGCGGGCAATCGAACGGTAAGCCAGGGTCCGTCGACGTCGGCCTCTCTGTCTGAGATAACCGGTGTCCCGTGACCGTAATCGTACAAACCGCCAATCCAGGAGGCGTCCGTGCATGCGGTGTAGCCCACATGTTCTATGGAGTGTTCGGCGAACGCGCCGGACTGCACAATTACTGTGCGGTCCTGTCCGGGGTCGAGGTTGATCAATTCGACGACTGTCGCGTGCGGCTCGATGCAGGACACCAGCGCGGCCACTCCGGCCGGCAGTCCTGGCCGGCGCCGCTGCGCGTCGTAGTAGCGGACGCGAGCCTGCTGCAGCCCGCCGTTGTAGAGCACCTGGGGGCCGCCCCAGGTCAGCTGCCGGTTCTTCCTGCCCACCGACTTGGAACACATTTTCATGCTCTTCGAGTTCCGCTTGGTACAGGAGAGGGAGGCGAGCCGCCTGGCCGCCACTCGCGCCAGCCCGTCCGAGCTGCGGGTCATCGAGACAGCGGCCCGTACCATCCGCGATGGCTTTCTGAACGGCGACAAGGTCCAGTTCGAAGAGGGTGACGACGCCTTTCACGCGGGCGTCGCCGCCGCCTCCCACAACTTCTTCCTCGTCGTCGCCGTTCGCGAAGCGCGTCGGCTGCAACGCCGGGCCAGCGTCATCGGCGTGGGCGGAGTTGGCGGTCACGCCGAGGAGGCGGTGAAGGAACACGATGCGATTTACCGGGCAATCCGCGACGGTCGGCCAGAAGCGGCCGCGGAGGCGACATCAGTGCACCTCGACAACACGCTCAAGGACTACCGACGCGAGATCCAGCGCCGAGTATTCGGCGACCCATGAGGTCGGCCTTGACCGCGACTGACTCGCTCGAAGCCCTTGGCATGCTCTGGGAACCGCAGCAGGCCAGGTACCAGCACTGGCGGCCCCCGTCGTCAGCTGAGGGCGGGGAGGCCGTCGATGCTGTAGGAGTTGTGCTTGATGCGGTAGTCGGTCAGGCCTTCCGGGGTGCGGCGTTCGGCCCAGCGGGTGAGCTGGTCGCGCTCGGTGGTCAGCTCCATGACCGGGATCGCATAGCCGCAGGAGTCCGAGATCCGGTCGGCGGTCACGACGATGATCGCCCGGTGATTGCCGCGATCGACCCCGTGGTCACCGGGACTAACGGGCCTAGCGGGGCTAACGCGATCGGCGGTGTTGGCGGGGCTGGCGGGGCTGGTGGGGTCGGCGAGACTGGCGGGGCTGGTGGTTGCGCCGGGGAAGTGGGCGGCGAGTTCGGGCCAGCGGGAGTCGCCGGGGAGGATGACCTGGCCGGTGCCGTGGATTCTGAGGATCTTGGGCTGGCGGTCGAAGGAGCAGAACATGATGGTGATGCGCCCGTTCTGCCGGAGGTGCGCGATCGTCTCGGCGCCGCTGCCGGTCAAATCCAGGTACGCGACGGTCAGCGGATCGATGACCGCGAACGTGTCGCGGTAGCCCTTCGGCGAGACGTTGACATGGCCGCCCTCGCCGGAGGCATCCAGGCAGGGCGCCGTGGCCACGAAGAACATCGGTTGGGAGAGTATGAACTCGATGAGTCGCTCATCCAGCTCGGAGTAAACCTTCGCCATGCTTTCCTCCTCAAATGTCATTGTCCGCTTGCAGCCTCAGCGCACATCGTTCGGGTCAGCCCTGTGACCTGCGGGAGCGGCGCTAGATCGGTGCGGTCAAGATCCGTACGCTGGTGTGATTGACCGACCGATCGGGGGGCGGGTGGTCAGCGTGGGCAAGATGTCGCCTGGGGTACTGGCGCCGGCGAAGGAGATCTTCACGCCACCGGAGTGGCGGGAGCAGGGCCGGGCCAAGCGGGCGGACGTGCCGAGGTCGGCGCATGCGACCTGGGCGGTACCGGAGGATCGGCCTGATCCGATCACGATCCTGGAGGAACAGGCCGGGGAGCGGGTCCCCGACCTCGTGCCGATCAGGTACGGGCGGATGGTGGCCTCGCCGTTCGCGTACTTCAGGGGCGCGGCCGCGCCGATGGCGTGGGACCTGGGGCACACGCCGACGACCGACATCCGGGTGCAGGCCTGCGGGGACGCGCACCTGATGAACTTCGGGATGTTCGCCGCGCCGGACCGGCGGCTCGTGTTCGACGTGAACGACTTCGACGAGACGCTTCCAGGCCCGTTCGAGTGGGACGTCAAGCGGCTGGCCGCCAGCTTCGCCGTCGCCGCGATGGACAACGGCTGCTCGGACAAGGCCCGCTACATCGCCGCGCGCGACTGCGCCAAGAGCTACCGGGTCGAGATGGCGAATTTCGCGACCATGCGGTTCCTCGATGTCTGGTACGCCCGGATCGACGTGGACAAGATCACCTCGATCTTCGATGCGCTGCAGCCGAAGGCGGCGGTGCGGAGGCGGCGCCGCGACATCGATAAGGCCAGGCAGCGGACCAGCCTGAAGGCGCTGGCCAAGATGTGCGACCAGTCGAATGGCGTCTACCGGATCAAGCCCGACTACCCGATGATCGTCCGGTTCCCGATCGACCTGGACCCGGCGATCTTCGAGCAACTGCACAGCGCGACCGCGCGGTACCTGCAGACGCTGAAGTCCGACGCTCAGGCGGTGCTCAGCCGGTACTACTTCGGCGACTTCGCCCGCAAGGTCGTCGGGGTCGGATCGGTGGGTACCGAGGCGTTCGTGTTGCTGCTGATGGGCGACCGGGACGACGAGCCGCTGTTCCTGCAGTTGAAGGAGGCGCAGGAGTCGGTGCTCGCGCCGTTCGCCGGGCCGAGTGAGCACAAGCACCAGGGTGAGCGGGTGGTGCGCGGGCAGCGGGTCACGCAGGCCGCCTCCGATCCGTTCCTGGGCTGGACGACCGGGATCCCGGCCGACGGCACGCAGGAGCGTGACTACTACGTCCGGCAGTTGCGCGACATGAAGGGCAGCATGGACGTTCCGGTCATGGATGCCGAGCAGCTCGAGTACTACGGCCGGATCTGCGGCTGGGCGCTGGCGCGAGCGCACGCGAGAACCGGGCGGGCGACGTTGATTTCGGGGTATCTGGGTAAGAGCGAGGTGTTCGATCACGCGATCGCCGAGTTTGCCGTCGCCTACGCGAAGCAGAACGAGCGCGATCACCAGCGGCTGGTCGAGGCGGTGGCCTCTGGGCGGGTACACGCCATGACTGGCATCTGAACGCGTGATTTACCCGCGAGTAAGATATTGGTGCACCCAGGGATATGGGCACAGCCAGGGGAGGCCAGCGTGACCGAACTGACCGACCACGAACGGCAGCCGCCGCCCGAGCAGGCGAGCGAGCCCAGCCCGCTGCTCGCCCGGCGGCACGCGGCTGCTGCCCGGCTGAGGCATCAGTACGCCGCGATCCCCGCAGGTACGCAGGTCAGGCTGGCCAAGTCGACGTCGAACCTTTTCCGATTCCGAGACGGAAACGTATCGGAATTGGTCACGCTCGACGTGTCGGCCTTTACCAAGGTGCTCAGCATCGACCCGGTGGCCCGCACCGCGATCATCGGCGGGATGACCACCTACGAGGACCTGGTCGACGCCACGCTGAAGCACGGGCTGATCCCGCTGGTCGTCCCGCAGCTGAAGACGATCACGCTCGGCGGCGCGGTCTCCGGTCTTGGAATCGAATCGACCTCCCTGCGCAACGGGCTGCCCCACGAGTCCGTGCTTGAGATGGAGATCCTGACCGGGGACGGACGCCTGATCACCGCCGCCCCGGACTCGCCGAACGCCGACCTGTACTGGGGTTTCCCGAACTCCTACGGCACGCTCGGCTACGCGCTCTGGCTCACCATCGAGCTCGAGCCGGTCTCGCCGTACGTGCACCTGCATCACTACCGGTTTTCTGACTCGGCCTCGGCGATGTCGGCGATCGAGGTCATCGCCCGCGACGGGAGCTATCGAGGCCACCGGGCGGACTTCCTCGACGGCACCGCGTTCAGCCCCGAGGAGATCTACCTGACGGTCGGCGCCTACAGCGAGACGGCGCCGTGGGTGAGCGACTACACCGGTCAGCGGATCTACTACCAGTCGATCCGCGGACCGGCGGAGGACTTCCTCACGATCCGGGACTACCTGTGGCGGTGGGACACCGACTGGTTCTGGTGCTCGCGCGCGTTCGGCGTGCAGCGCCCGCTGGTCAGGCACCTGTGGCCGCGCCGCTACCGGCGCTCGGACGTGTACCGCAAGCTGGTCGCGTTCGACAAGCGGCACAAGCTGACCGGCAAGGTCGGCACCCGCCTGGGTGCCCCCGCGCAGGAGTCGGTGATCCAGGACGTCGAGATCCCGGTGGAGCGTTCGGCGGAGTTTCTCGAGTTCTTTGCCGCCGACGTCGGCATGAGCCCGGTCTGGCTGTGCCCGCTTCGCCTGCGCAGCGACCGAGCCTGGCCGCTATACCCGCTGGCGCCGGAAAGTACCTACGTCAACTTCGGTTTCTGGGGCAACGTATCGCTGCCCGCAGGCGCCACCGACGGTTACTTCAACAAGCAGGTAGAGGAAAAGGTGACCGAGCTTGATGGTCACAAGGGGCTGTACTCGACCTCGTTCTACTCGAGGGACGAGTTCTGGCGGCTGTACAACGGGGCGGCGTACTCGGAGCTGAAGGCTCAATACGACGGCGGCGGCAGGCTGGCTGATCTCTATGACAAGTGCGTTGGCGGGCAGTGAAGGATCCCTCGCTGCCGGGTTGCCCGGCGGAAGCTGAGGGCGTGAAGTAGAAGTAAAGGAGGACGCATGACGCTGGCTGAGGTCTTCGAGCAGGTGGCTGGCTCAGATACGCCAGTCGAATTCCACGCCTACGATGGCAGTTCCGCCGGACGGACGGGCTCACCCCCGGTCACGGTCACAGTTCGCGACAAGACGGCCGTGACGTACCTGGCTCAGTCACCCGGCGCGCTCGGCCTGGCCCGCGCGTTCGTCTCCGGTCACCTCGATGTCGATGGCGACATGTACACGGCGCTCAGCAGGCTCTCCGGTGCCCAGCAGATCGGAGTGAGCCTAAGCGACAAGCTCGCGATCCTGCGGGGACTGGGCGGGCCGAAGCTGCTCTATCCTCGGCTGGCGCCGCCGCCGCAGGAGGTCAGGGTCAACCGTTCGTGGCTCAGCGGCCGCCGGCACTCCCGGGGCCGGGACGCCAGCGCGATCTCGCACCACTACGACGTGTCGAACACCTTCTACGAGTGGGTGCTTGGGCCGTCGATGGCCTATACCTGCGCCTGCTACCCCACCGGGGACTCGACCTTGGAGCAGGCCCAGGAGAACAAGTTCGACCTGGTGGCGCGCAAGATCGGGCTCGAGCCGGGAATGCGGCTGCTGGACGTCGGCTGCGGGTGGGGCGGCATGGTCATGCACGCGGCGCAGAACTACGGCGTCAACGCGCTCGGCATCACGTTGTCGCGCGAGCAAGAAACCCTCGCCCGGCAACGGGTTCACGACGCCGGGCTTGAGGATCAGGTTGAGATCCGCTACTGCGACTACCGCGAATTACGAAGTGATCAAGGCGAGCGGTTCGACGCCATCAGCTCCATCGGCATGGCCGAGCACGTCGGCGCAGCCGCGTTCAGCGAGTACGCCGGCACATTGCACAAGCTGCTGAGCGGCACCGGCAGGTTGCTCAACCATCAGATTTCCATGCCGGACGGCGCGTCGCGGGCGCGCGGCGGCCCGAGTTTCATCGACCGCTACATCTTCCCCGACGGCGAGCTGCAGCCCGTCGGAAACGTCGTCGAGGTGCTCGAGCGAGCCGGCTTCGAGGTGCGCGACGTCGAGAGCCTGCGCGAGAACTACCACCTCACTTTGCTTGCATGGCTGAAAAACCTGCAGGCAAGCCGCGCAGAAGCTGTGGAACTGGTTGGCGAGGAGCGGGTGCGC
>DATNFM010000002.1:0-5567 GCA_035606435.1 Streptosporangiaceae bacterium
CCCCGCCCTCTGCGCCGCCGTCGACCCCGCCCTCTGCGCCGCCGTCGACCCCGCCCTCCGCGCCGCCGTCGACCCCGCCCTCCGCGCCGCCGTCCTCCTCTGTGACGTCGTCCGCTACACCCTCGGTCCCTGCGACGGCGGGTGTGCAACTAATTCTGAAGCTATAGGAACGTACGGGTACCAGATCGCAAGAGGAGCGAGGTCGGCCGTCAGGCGAGGTTCCAGCGTGCTGGCCCTTTTCCCGACGGCCCCAGGATTCCGGGCTCGGGCAGCTCACCGGTGGGCATCCGGGTCTCGCAGACCCCGGGAGCCGACGTCGGGCTAGCCGATCAGGTCGGTGGCGATTTCCAGCACGATGGCCCGGAGCTTGTCGGGGTCGTCGACCTGCTGGAGGTAGAACATGCAGGTCGCGCCGGTGGCCAGTACGGCAGTGGTGGCCCGCACCCGGTCGCGCAGCGGTGCGTCGGGCCCGGCGAGTACGTCCACGAGCCCGTCCAGGCGGTCGCGGAAGCGGGCGAAGCGCTCCTTGCCCGCCTCCATGCCCTGCACCGAGGCGCGGTTCTGTTCCAGGAAGCGGAAGACCTCGCTGCCGGACAGCACGATGCCGATGTACCGGTCGAGCATCGCCAGGCGGGTCTGGTGGCCAGGCGGCTGATTCTTGGCCCAGTCCAGGAGGGCGTCGAGCTCGGCGAAGTAGTCGTCGGTGAAGCTGTGGACGATGTCTTCCTTGGACTTGAAGTGGTAGTAGAGGGCGGCCTTGGTCACGCCCAGGCGCTCGGCGATCTCGCGCAGGGATGTCTTCTCGTAGCCCTGCTCGGCGAACAGTTCCAGCGCCACCTTCTGCACGCGGGACCTGGTGTCGGTCCTCGGCGTGGGCGCCGTGTGATCCATGTCCGTTTCGCACCTCAGACGGAGCCAGGGCCGCCGTTTTTTACTTGACGGCCGGTTAGTTACCGTTTTAGCATAATGACTTGCCGGCCGGTAAGTCAACGGCGCCGGCCTGACATGGACGGGAAGACGGCGGATCAGAAGGAGCGGGCGGGTGGCGGAACCCACGGGTGGTGCGGGGACCGGATCGGGCCTGGCGGGGCAGGGCGGAGCCGGATCGGCGGGCGCGAACGGGCAGTTCCTGGCGCCGCGCGAGGTGCTCATCGTGCTGCCCGGGCTGCTGATGGCGATCCTGCTGGCCATGCTGGACAACCTGATCGTGAGCACCGCGCTGCCGCGGATCGTGGGTGATCTGGGCGGGGTCGCGCACCTGTCCTGGGTGGTGACGGCCTACATCCTCGCGTCCACGATCACCACGCCCTTCTACGGCAAGCTCGGCGACATGTACGGCCGGAAGAAGTTTTTCATCGCCGCGATCATCATCTTCCTGGCCGGCTCGGCGTTGTCCGGCCTGTCGCAGTCCATGGACGAGCTGATCGCCTTCCGCGCCATCCAGGGGCTGGGGGCCGGCGGGCTCATGGTCGGCGCGATGGCGACGCTCGGCGACATCGTGGCGCCGCGCGAGCGCGGCCGCTACATGAGCTACATGATGGTCGTGATGATGCTCGCCACCATCGGCGGGCCGCTGCTCGGCGGGTTCATCACCACCTCGTTCTCCTGGCGCTGGATCTTCTACATCAACATCCCGCTGGGCGGCGCGGCGCTGGTGTACCTGCTCGTCACGTTGCACGTGCCCTCGCACCGGGTCAGGCACAAGGTCGACTACCTGGGCGGGTCCCTGCTCGCCGTGGCCGCGACCGCGCTCATCCTGCTGGCCACCTGGGGCGGGACGCAGTACCCGTGGGCTTCGGTCCAGATCATCGGGCTGGCCGTGATCACCGTGGCCGCGGGCGTGGCGTTCTACGTCACCGAGATGCGGGCCGCCGAGCCGATGATGCCGCTGCACGTCTACCGCAACCGGAACTTCTCCCTGTCGATGGCGATGACCTTCCTCACCGGCCTGGCCATGTTCGGCGCGATGACGTTCCTGCCGCTGTTCCAGCAGACGGTGCAGGGCGAGTCGCCGACCGTGAGCGGCCTGGCGCTGACGCCGATGATGCTCGGCGTGACGGTTACCTCGATCGTGGCCGGGCAGGTGACCACCAAGACCGGCCGGTACAAGGTGTTCCCCATCCTCGGCGGCGCCATCATGGCGGTCGGCATGTTCCTGCTGTCCGGCCTGGACACCGGCACGACGCGGCTGGAATCGGCGCTCTACTACGTGGTCCTCGGCCTCGGCATGGGCTTCCTCATGCAGATGGTCTCGCTGATCGCGCAGAACAGCGTCGAGCAGAAGGATATGGGCGTGGCCAGCAGCGCCCGGATGTTCTTCCAGCAGATCGGCGGGTCGCTCGGCGTGGCCGCGTTCGGCGCCCTCTTCGCCCGTCAGCTGACCTCCTCGCTCGGCGCCGCGACCGGCCCCGGCGTGCACATCAGCGCCAGCGGCGGACAGCTCAACCCGGCCACAGTCAACTCACTGCCCGCGCTGGTCAGGCACGACGTCTTCGCCGCGATCGCGGACGCCATCCAGCACGTCTTCATCTGGGCGCTGCCCGCGGCGGTGCTCATCTTCGCGCTCGCCTGGTTCATCAAAGAGGTCCCGCTGCGCGGCCGGACGCCCGCCGACCAGCCCGCCATCGACCAGCCGGAACTCGTGCCCTAGCCGGGCGCAGCCGACGGGAACCCCGAACGGGCGATGGCGCGGATACCACCGCCCGTTCGGCGTCTTAGACCACTTAACCGCTGCCATCCCTGGCTGATCCGGTCGGTGGCCGTTTCGAGCACGATCGGATTCGACGCATTGCTTCATGATTCTGTCATCGTCGTGACGCATCCTGGACGCGTGACGGACTGACAGTCTCCCCCTTCCCAGCGGCCAGCCATCGGCGCACCCGGAAAACCCACCCGCCGGTCTCCGCGCCCTGTCGCCCTGCCCGGACCTCCGCCGGGCAGCAGCACTGCCGGCCAGGGCGAGGCTGGGAGTGACCACAGCCCTGACTATCACAGCGATACCGCCGGCCGGTCATGTGACGAGTACCAGGAGAAGGAATGCATCTATGACAGCGACAGGCCCAGAGTTGCAGGCGGTCATCCTCACGGCCGGGTTCGGGCGTCGAATGCGTCCCCTGTCAGACAGGGCGCACAAGGCACTGCTTCCTATCGGCGAGACGACCATCCTCGGGCGGATCATGGATGCCCTCGGCCAGCTAGGCATTAGCCGGGCTACCATCGTCACCGGGTACCGGGCGCCAGACATTGAAGAGTTCCTGCGCACCGGCTATCCAGACGCTGACCTTCGATTCGTGTATAACTCGCGGTTCGCAGAGACGAACAACGTGGTCTCGCTGTCACTCGCACTGAGCGAGATGGCGTTCGACAGTGACATACTCCTCATCGAATGCGACCTGATCTTCGATACGAGTGTCCTTGCCAGGCTGGTCAACAGCCCGGCTCGCAACGTCGCCCTCCTTGACCGCTACCGCACCGGAATGGATGGCACCGTAGTGGAGGTACGGGGCGGCTTCATCACCGCGGTGCACCCGGCCACCATGCAGGACGCGGGCTTCGCCTATGATGGCACGTTCAAGACGCTCAACATCTACCGCTTCGCGGCGGACTTCGCCCGGGATACCCTGCGACCACTACTGAAGACCTACGCAGAGATCGACCCCTCCTGTTACTACGAGATGGTTCTCGGGATGCTCACCAACATCGCCGAGTACCGGATCACTGCGGAGCTGGTTAACGGCGAGCGGTGGACAGAGGTAGACACTCCCAGCGACCTGGCCGCTGCCCGCTTCGAGTTCGTGCCGGCTGCACGTCCGGGCATCCTGACCAGGACGTTTGGCGGACACTGGAACTACCCCGAATTGCTCGACTTCTCCCTCATGAAGAACGCCTACTTCCCTCCAGGTGCCATGCTCGCAGCGATGCGACACGCCCTGCCAGACCTCGTCACCAACTACGGCTCCCGGCAGGTAGTCCTCAACGAAAAGCTCAGCTATTTCCTGCTCTGCGATCCAGGCCGCCTCCAGGTGCTGCACGGCGCCTCACAGGCGTTCCCGTTTTTGCCCAGGGTGCTCGGCGGGAGGAACGCTGCGATACCCGCTCCTACATTCGGCGAGTACGATCGTGCCTGGCCGACGGCCACCCGGTACGCGGACTCCCCGGGTATCGACTGGGGATGCGTGGAGTCCCTCGCTCAGGAGCATGGTCTTGTGGTCCTGGTGAACCCGAACAGCGCGACCGGCACCACGATACCGACCAAGGACATCTACGCCCTCGCCCATCGCGTTCCGGAGACGCTGTTCCTGGTTGATGAGTCATTCCTCCCGTTCAGCGGGGAGTCATCCATCATCGGCATGCTAGAGGAAGAGCCGCTACCCAACGTGGTGGTGCTGGCCAGCCTCAGCAAGTCGCTAGGCGTACATGGGCTGCGACTCGGCTACCTGTACAGCTGCGACTCCCAGGTAATCCACGACATCGGTGCGGAGCTTCCGATCTGGAACCTGTCGGCCGAGGCTGAGTTCTTCCTGGAAATGCTCATCAAGTTCGTCCCGGCGTACGAGGCATCTCTCACCGCGACTGCCCAGGACCGGGACGAGTTCCGGGCACAGCTGCTGCGCCTGCCGCTTATCGGCGAGGTGTATCCAAGTGGGGGAAACTTCCTGGTTGCTCGACTGGACGGCGCTGACTCGAAGCTGGGATCCAGGATCAGGCACTCGCTGCTCAGCACCGAGCGTATCGAGATTAAGGACGTCACCGACCGCTTCCCGGACCAGCTCCCCCGGCTCCGGCTCGCAGTCCGCCATCCGACCGACAACGCCCGGCTCATCGCCGCGCTGGCAGATATCTCGGCGACGGCTCTGGAGGCCAAGTCATAGCTTGTACTCGGCTGGTTCCGGCCGCGCCCCGCCATTGATTACTCTGGGTATCGATTACCCGAGCTGGCGGCGAAGCACCTTACCTATCATGCTGGGGGTGCTGTGTGAGCTGTATGAGAGGTCCATTCATACCGTGCGCGGCGCAAGTATCCGGTGCTACCTTCTGCCTTGATACCAGCAACGCTGGACCTGCCTGGTAAGGTTGGGGCTCAGGGCTCAGCATCGAACCAGAGGCGGTGCATGGCACGCATGGCTGCGCCGAGCCCTCCACGGGGCAAGCGCCCACGGCATAAGCACAGCAGCCGACGGTCACGCTCTGCTGCCGCTGCCATTACAGGCCTCCTTCTCGTCGGCGTCATACTGCTCGGGGCGGCAACAGTTGTCGCGGTTTCCCACCTAGCGTCTGCCAGCCGGGCTGGACGGGCTGCCGTCCGTGGTACGAGCACGCCCCCGACGTATAGGTATGCACCGCCGCCGGTCATAGCGGCCATCATCCCGAAGCCAGCGCTTACGCACCGACCACTCCCGCGGAAACAGGCGCCGCGGACACCGATTCCGACCGGTGTCGGCGGCGACTGGAAGCTGACGTTCGACGATGAGTTCGACGGCACCAGCCTGGACACGGCCAGGTGGTCGACCGGCTGGTACGGCTCGGGTATCACCCCCCCGGTCGACTCCAAGGAAATTGACTGCTAC
>DATNFM010000003.1:0-2997 GCA_035606435.1 Streptosporangiaceae bacterium
GCGGCAGGTCCTCAGCGAGGCCGAGCTTCCCCGGTACGCCGCCCGGGTCGCCGAATGCGCGCCCGCGGACCTTGCCGCCTGGATCCACCGGCCCGCGCTGCCGGCGGCAGGCAACCTCTAAAGGGCGCGGTGCATGAGTGAAGACGCGCCGGAACTGACCGCGGAACTACCGCGGCTAACCCAGTTCCCTTGCGTGCCCGCTGAGGACAACTATTAGTCACGCAGCTTGAGTTACCTGGACGGCTACAGGATGATAGATCGCCGAATCGGTACTTGCGACTGGCTTGCCGTGGCGGTTTGGCAGAGAGAACAGATCACTCAGATCGGGGGTGGCGGGCGTAACGGCTGCGCTCCGATCACGGTGTGATCAGCTGTCTGTCGAACTGCTGACGAGTGTGCGCCGTCGCCTACGACGGCCACCAGGGCGACCAGGGATTCTGGACGCGGTGTTCGTTCCCTACGACGTCGTCCACCAGGCCGCCGTAGCGGTGGCGGATCATGAGGGACTAGCGGAAGACTGGGTGAAGGACGCTGTGAAGGGGTTCTTGCTGGCCCCGACCCGGACGCGCAGCGCTTCTACTCAAGCGATTCGCTGATCGTCTATGTCGCGTTCCCCCGCTTCATGGTCGCGATGAAGCTATTCGCGGCGGGGTGCGAAGATCGACGCCGACGACATCGTCCTGCTCTACCGGCAACTCGGCCTCACTACGGCAGGCGAAGGACTTGACCTGGCCGAGCAGGCGTACCCAGGTCGGCCGGTCCCGGCGAGGTTCGATTCCTGCTTACCGAGATTGTGGACCCCTGCAGCAGTAAGCCTCAGTCGTGACGATCAAGTAGCAGCCCGATCGAGGTGGCATCTGCCTGGCCCTTCAGGGCGACCCTACCGAAGACCGGGGATGCGGGGGCCTGAGATGCTCACGGCTGACGAAGGCTATGAGGGCTTGTCTTCGGCGGGGGAGTTGTCGTCTTGGGCCAGGTGGCGCAGGACTCGTTCGTTGAGGGCGGCGAGCATGTCGAGCTCAGCCGGGGTGAGCAGGTCGATGAAGTTGCGGCGGACGTCCTCCACGTGCCCGGGCGCCGCCTTCTCGATGGCGGCGCGGCCGGCCGGCAGCAGGCAGACCATGGTGCTGCGGGCGTCGTCGGGGTTGGGCTCGCGGCAGATCAGCCCGTCCTTCTGCATGCGCCGCACCTGGTGGGAGACACGGCTCTTCTCCCAGCCCAGTGTGTTGCACAGGTCGTGCGCGGGCATGCGGTCCCGGTCGTGTTCCGAGAGCACCGCCAGGATCTGGTAGTCGGCCGCGGACAGGCCCGATTGCTGCAGGCCCCGGTTCAGGTGCACGCCGAGCTGATGATGCGCGTGCTGGAAGGCCCGCCAGGCACGGTCTTCACGAGGGCTCAGCCAGTTCGGTTCCATCAGCTGCCATGCTACCCGGTTGGTTGACTCATCAACCAACGTCGCTTAAGGTTGACGAGTCAACCTTTTCATCGTCAGTCAGGACGGGACACGTGATGAGCAGCATCAGCATCATCGGCACCGGGAACATGGCCCGCGCCATCGGCGCGCTGGCGGTAGCGGGCGGCAACACCGTGGAGGTCCTGGGCCGCGATCAGTCCAAGGCCGCTGACCTGGCCAAGGCTCTCGGCGACGGCGCCACGACGGGAGAGTGGGGCGCCGTCCCGGCCGGGGACATCGTCATCGTGGCCGTGCCGTACGCCACGGTCGTTCCGGTCGTCGCCCAGTACGGAGACGCCCTCGCGGGCAAGGTCATCGTCGACATCAGCAACCCCTTCAATTCCGCGGCCGACGGGCTGGCCCTCGGCGAGGACACTTCGATCGCGCAGGAAGCCGCCAAGGCGGCCCCGGCCAGCGCCAGCGTGGTGAAGGCATTCAACACCATCTTCGGTCATGTCCTGGAGAAAGGCCGACCGCTCGACGTCTTCATCGCTGGCGACAATGCGCAGGCCAAGGCGGGCGTGGAGGCGTTCATCGAGAGCCTCGGGCTCCGCCCACTGGACGTCGGCGACCTGAAAATGGCGCACTGGCTGGAAGGAGCGGGCCTGGTCGTGATGGGCCTCGCCCGCCACGGGGTGGGGCACTGGGACATCGCCCTCGGCGTCAGCGAATTTCACGGCTGAGCCGCACCGCCCCCGGTGCAGGCCGTCACGAACGGGGCGCCCTGCGCCTGGACTATTCCGGTCCCTGCCCGGAGGACAGGCTCGCTGTTCCGGTCCCGGCTGGTGTGACCGGCCGACGCGGCGAGCGAACTCCCGCGGAACCGCCGCCGCCCGCCGCTCGCTCCGCGGGCGGAGTCACATACCAGGCCCCATGCCGCCACATCCAGGCACCTGCGTGACGGCCGATGACGGGCAGCGCGCGCAACAGCTGCGCCCACCGCAGCGTGGATCGCGGCCGCGGCAGCCGACGCGACGGCCACCATGACAATGCCATGCATTCCAGTGAAGCACCCAGCGCGCGCAGGTCATGCACTTAAGGCCTCAGCCGATGTTGGTCCCGAGCGCGGATCGGCATTATGGGCGGCGGTCGGCGCTGACGATCAGCTTGGGTCGTGCGGGCATACCGCCGGACGGGGATCTCAGTCGATCGGCTCGCGATGCACCCAGTCGACGAGGTTGTCGGACGCGAGCGCCCGCACGCGTGCGGCGTACCGGGCGAGGTCGGCGTCGTCGAGGAGGCCGCGCCACTGGCCGCTCGTGCCGCGGCTGAAGAACGCGGCGGGATCGATCCAGTGCTCCGGACCGCCGCCGGGGACGGTCGTGCCGGCCCTGCTGCGCATCGACTCGAACGTCACCGCCTGGACCAGGCGGGGCCATCGGTGCTCGTCGACGTCGATGCAAAGGCGCGCGGCCAGCTGCCGCATCTGCCCCTCCAGGTCGGCCTTCAGGTCGTCGTAGTGCAAATACACGACGTCGAGATCGCCGGCGGCGTCCCGGAACGTCTGCAGGTGCTCGACAGTGCGCCGCAGCGACGACCCGACC
>DATNFM010000004.1:0-13051 GCA_035606435.1 Streptosporangiaceae bacterium
CCGGCCAGTCGCGGATTCGGCAAAGGCCAGCAGCTCATTCACCGCCGAAGACACTGGACGCGCACCAAGCCAGGGTCGGGCAAGAACGTGGCCGACATCCAGGGCAGTCGCCGCCCCGACCAGGGACAAGACGGTCGGCACTAGCACAACGGGGAAAGTTCGTAGTGGCCCTGACTACCACGAACTTTCCCCGTTGTGGGTCCTCGAGATCAGCTGTCTGCGATGAACCGCATCGGGGCACCGGGCTTGTATCTGGAGCGGCAGAGCGCCCCCTTGTTGGTCATGCGTGCCTCGGAATGGAGCGCGCGATCGTCGAGGAGGTAACGGCATGACGGGGACGGGGCGTACTTTTTCGCCGCAGGATTTCATGGACAAGCTGGAGCACGACGACCTGGTCTTCTTGCCTGCGCTGACTGGGGTCATCGGGAAGGCGGGGGATCGCGAGCAGTTGATGTTCGGGGACGACTGCTCGCATTGGACCCCGGTCCCGATCAGCATGATCGAGAGCGTGGAGCAACTGGACGTCGTGACCTGCGGGAAACATACTCATCCGCTGGTCCGCATGCTGGTGAAGGAACCTCAGTCGGACGAGGCCCGGGCAATCACCCGGCTGGCCATATCAGAGCCCATCAGGCGAGCCCGCGAACGCGACGACACCAACGAGCCACCTATCTATCTTGGTGCGTTCACCGACGGACGTGGCGGCGAGCGTGGCGGGCGCGGCGGGCGCAATTCTGGCTTCCCGCGCGGCGGGGGCGGCGGTTTCCCGGGCGGGGGCGGCGGCGGATATGGAGGCCCGGACCAAACCTTGTGGTACGGGGTCTGGTGTCCGCAGGATGGAAGCTTCGTCGGATCAATCTGGCTCACCGCGAGCCAGGCACGCGCGGACGCGGCGAACCACAACGCCAATACCGGTCACTCGGCCGGCATCTATGCCTACATACCGGGCTCCTAGCCCAGGGGCTAGCTGAGCCAGGCGGTGATGAGATCGGCGGCTTCGGTGCGGGCGCCGACCGGGTCGAGCAGGTAGTGGTCCGCCTTGATCGTGGCGAACTGCTTGTCCGAAGCCGCCAGGGCGTCAAACAGCCCGCGCGCGTCGCTGTCGTACACGCCAGTATCCGCCGTGGCGTTCACGACCAGCGACGGCACCGTGATCCGTCCCAGATGCGGCGCGGCCGCGGCTTGAGATGTCCGCAGGCTCCACATCGACAGCCAGCTTCGCAGCGTGCTCAGCGTCCCGATGCCGAACACCCCGTAATTGGCCTTCACCGGCTCGCCCAGGTAGCACCAGTTCGGCCGCCGGTCCGACGGCTCGATCGCGGGGTCGATCATCCGCAGGTCGGCCCAGGTACGGGAAACGCAGAACAGCCGGTCCCTGGCCCGAGTGCCTTCAAGCGCGGCCAGTTGAGCCAGCGCCCAGTCGGTGATCCGCTCGTTCCGCGCCCGCTGGGCCGCCCGGTACCGCGCGACGAACTCGTCGGAGAAAGGCGGCCCGTTCTGGGCATCAAAGGGGTCCAGCGAGGGATCGACCGACAACGGATCGGTCTCGTCGGTCACGGACGGATCGAGCCAGGCCGTCAGCACCTCCGGCCGCCCGGTATGCGCCGCCAGCGCGATGAACGCGTCGCCCGCCGGCAAGTCCTCGATCGCCGCCAGCGGCCGCATCCCGGCAACCGGCGTCACGTTCGGCTCGACCGCCTGGGACTGGTAGGCCGCCATCAGCGACCCGCCGCCGGAGTTCCCGAGCAGCACGACTCGCTCGACCCCGGCGCTCTCGCGCAGCCAGCGGACCCCGACCCCGATCTCAGCCAGCGCGTGATCGAGCAGGAAATGCGCTTCGGCTCCTCGGAAACGGGTGTTCCAGCCGAGGAAGCCGTAGCCGCGCTCGGCCATGAACGAGGCCAGGTAGTGCTCGCTGAAGTCCACGTTGTAGTGCGTCGCGATGAGCGCCGTGGTCGGCCGCGCGCCAGCCGGCCGGTGATAAATGCCCTGGCACGGATGCCCGCCGGCTCCGGCCCGCCCGACCACCGGCGACGGCAACCCCACGAACTCCCTGATGACCTCGCCCATCGCAGACCCTCCCGCGCCGCCCCGCCCGCCCTTGGCGGAAAGCTGAAACTGAGCTTAGATTTAGTTATCTGATCGCACCAGGCCAAGGCCAGGCAAAGGGGGCCAAAGATGGAGTGGCGTAACGAAGAGTTCGAGATCGGCGGCGTCAATCACCTGGCGCTGGTCTGCTCGGACATGAAGCGCACGGTCGAGTTCTACACCCAGGTGCTCGGCATGCGGCTGATCAAGACCATCGACCTTCCGGCCGGCTCTGGTCAGCACTTCTTCTTCGACATGGGCGGCGGCAACGCACTCGCCTTCTTCTGGTTCCCCGACGCCCCCGATCCCGTCCCCGGCATCTCCGCACCCGTCCACGCGCCGGGCCTCGGCGAATGGAAGAGCGCCATCGGCTCGATGAATCACGTCGCCTTCAACGTCCCCGAGGAGAGGTTCCTGGAGTACCGGGCCAAGCTCAAGGCCAAGGGCGTCAAGGTCAGCCCGATCCTCGACCACGACGACAGCGAGTTCGGCGTCGCGGCGCAGTTGCACGACGGCGTGTTCGTCCGGTCGTTCTACTTCCAGGACCCCGACGGCGTCGTCCTCGAGTTCGCCTGCTGGCGCCGCGCCATGGGCCAGCCCGGCGACGTGCGGCACACGCCGAAGACCGCCGCCGACCGCGCGGTCATGGTCTAGCCGGGCCGGCGAGATCTGGGCTGTTTTTTCTATGGAGAAAGCTTCCCGGGGTTTTGGTTCACCAGCCCCGAGGTTGATGTCCCCCGGGGTCAATGACAAGCCAGCGGACAGTCTCCTTACCAGGCCCCTCAAGGCGACTCGCAAGGGCCGCGAGACCGACGAGGCGTTCAGGGCCGCCGCCCGCACGGTGTTCGCCCGCGACGGCTATCCGAACGCCAAGATCAGCGACATCGCGGCCGAGGCCGGCAAGTCCGTCGCCTCCTTCTACAACTACTACGACACCAAGTCCGACCTCCTGGTCGCCCTCGCCGAGGAATTCCACGCCGAGGCGACCGAACTGGCCGTGCTGCCGTTTCGCTCCGGGCTGACCAGGCCGGAGGCGCTGCGTGAAGCCGTGGCCGGGTTCTGGCGAACCTACGCCAAGCGGCGCGGCGAGCTGATCGGGGTCTTCCAGGCCTCGATGCTCGAAGAAGCATTCCTGGACCGCTGGCTGGACATCAGGGCCGAGGCGATCACCCGGATCTCGCGCGAGATCCAGCGGGCCCAGGCCGACGGCTACTGTCCGGGCATCGATCCGCTGCTGACGGCCTCGGCCCTGTCGGCGATGCTCGAGCACTTCTGCTACATCTGGCTCGGTCAGGGCGGTGAACGGGCGCCGGTAAAGTTCGACGACACTGCGTCGTTTGACACAATGGCGATCGACACTCTCGCCACCATCTGGGTCAAGGCCATCTACTGGAGGCCAGAGGATGCGTGAGCGGTATCCGCAGGTCGAGTCGTTTGCCGACGGCACCTGATCGCCGACCTGGAGAAACTCCGCGAGCACCTCGGCGTCGACCGGTGGCTGGTGTCCGGCGGCTCCTGGGGGTCCACGCTCGGGCTGGCCTACGCCCAGCAGGTGCGTCTGGCGGCGGCGACCGCCTGGTGTGCTTGGGAGGACACGGTGCTTTCGCTGGAACCGACTCGTCCGGTCGGCGGGAAGGGTGAGAGACCGTCTGACTACGCTGTCGCGTTCGCGCGGCTCTGCGCGCATTACGCCGTGCACGGAGCGTTCTTGGAAGAGGGAGTCTTGCTGCGGGAGGCTGGACGCCTGGCTGGCATTCCCGGCGTGCTGATCCACGGTCGTCAGGACCTGAGTTGCCCGGTCGAGACCGCGTATGAGCTGGCCAAAGTCTGGCCCGAGGCCAAGCTGCTGATCGACGACGGCTCAGGTCACTACAACAGCGACGTGAAACGGCACTGGTTGATCTCCGCCCATGACGACTTCGCCTGAAGGCAGCGAGGTCAAAAGCCACCTGGGTTGTTTTCTGCCTACGATGACTTTGCTTGAAGATTAGGCCGTTAGGGCGAGTACCTCATCGGCGGCGCGCAGGCCCGAGCGGAGGGCTCCTTCCATCAGGCCCGCCCAGTCTCCGGCTGTGTGCTCGCCGGCGAAATGAAGGCGTCCGGCGGGCTGGGCGATCAGCTCGTCGTCGCCTGGTTCGACGGACACGGTGCGGGCGGAGTAGGACTCGCCGGCCCACGGGTCATCGTTCCAGGTGGTCAGCAGCGCACCGGTGAGGTCGAGGGCGAGTTCGGGGCGGAGCGCGGCGACGCGGGCGGCCCAGGCCTGCGGGCCCGCGCTGACTCCGAGCGCGGCCAGGGCGGTGGCCGTGCCGCCGAACGCGTGCAGCACCGGCTGTACCTGGCCGGAGGCGTCGGTCGCGGTCCAGGTCCAGAAGCGGTCGGGGACGCTCAGCACGGCCGACGGGTCCGTCGGGGCGGTCAGCGGCAGGTGCAGTTTCGCGTTGTGGGCGAGTCCGGCGCGCTGGAAGGCGGCCTGGTAGCGGGCCGGGAGCGGGGGATCGAACCGCAGGGTGCGCAGGATCGCCATCGGGACCGTCACTATGGCCGCATCGGCGGTGACCTCGCCGATGTCGGTCAGCATGCGGACGCCGTCGGCGCTGTGCTCGATGACGCGGACTGGAGTGTTCAGCCGTACGGCGTCGCCCAAACGATTGGCCAGGCCTATTGCCAGCAACTGATTTCCGCCCGCGACGCGCCAGGTAGGCCTGGAGTCGTAGCTGGCGGTGACGTCGGCGAGCGCTGCAGCGGCGAGCACGTCGGCATCGACGCCGTGGGTGGCGGTGACGCGGGATAGATAGGCCTCGACGGCGGCTGGGTTTTCTGTGGCCAGTCCCGGCAGATCCTGTGCGATCAGGTCGGCCAGGGACGTAGCTGGTGCGGCCGTGGCTGCGGCGGCCTCGACCAAGCCGGCGCAATCGGCGACATCGGAAATGGTGACGGCCGCGCCGCCCCGTGGCTGCCGGGAGTAGTAGGACATTCCCGTGTCGTCCAGGGCCAGGCCGAGGTCCTGAAGTACCGAGCGCATTATGTCGTAGCCGTCGAGTACGAACTCACCGCCGCGCTCGACCACGGTGCGCGCGTCGCCCGGAATCAGTTCTTGGGACCAGACGCGCCCGCCGACCCTATTTCTGGCTTCAAGCACAACGGGCTGCTGGCCGGACCTTGCGATCCGGTCAGCAGCCATGAGCCCGGCGAATCCGCCCCCGATGATCACGACCCGCATCCCCGTGAGCCTCCCGTAGCAGTCCTTGTCTGGGTCTGATCTACTGTCCTATCTTCTCGGGAGCGGTTCAGCGTCAGCGGCGGCGGGCCTGCTCGCGGTTGCGCAGCCAGAAGAAGGCCACGACTGCGATCAGCATCCAGAGGAACCAGGAGTGCAGCACCGTGTGCGCGACCACGATCGCGGCGATCGCGATCACGGCTAGGAAGAGTATGTAACTGAACGTGCTTCGCTGGCGCATCCGGTGCTCCTGTGAGTGATGCATTTTGGCTGGGTCGAACTTCTGCCCGTTCTTGCCCGCCTTGCCGGACTCGTCCGGCAGGTCAGGCAGGTCGTAGAACAGGCCGTGGAAGTCGGCGCGGGTCTTGGCGTTCATCGCCCGGTCGAGCCGCTCGTTGAACTCGGTCTGGTCGAGACGGCCGTCCTGGTAGTGCTTGGACAGCCGCTCGGCGACCTCGCTGCGCTCGGCGTCGGAGGCGCGTACCTCGGTGCCGGCGGGCCGGAAGTAGCGGCGGTAACCCGAGCCTGAGCCTGAGCCTGAGCCGCTGCCCGGCGCCCATGGTGAGCTAGTTGGGGTTGGCATGTCGGACACGTCCTCCTTGGGCCGCTCGGCGGTGGTCACCTGGACCGGCCCTGCAGCGAACCGATGAACTCGCTGGCGATCGACTGCTCGGCACCCTCTTCTGGGAGCAGCAGCCAGCCGGCGACGTAGACCGGGATGCCGGCTCCGCCGATGAGGGTGAGCACGGCGAACACGATCCGGACGACGTTGACATCGACGTTGAGGTATTGCGCGATGCCGGCGCAGACGCCGAAGATCATCCGGCCGTCGTAGGGCCGGTAGAGCGGGCCGCTGCCGGGCTGGCCGAGGTGGTGCTGCCAGGCGCCGGACGGGCCGCTGGCGTAGGACTGGCCGTTGTTCGGCTGGTCGCTGCTGGCCTGGCTGCTGTCGTTGGTGGCCTGGCTGGCCTGGCTGGCCTGGTCGGCGTTGGGCTGGTCGTTGGGGATCTGGTCATTGATCTGGGATTCAGCTTCGTGGCTGGTGTCGCTTGCGTTCATGACATCCAGTCTTCGGCCTCGCGTGGGCGTGCGGTATTGGGAAGTACCCCGATTGCACCCTGATGTCAGGGCAGCAGGGATCAGGGACTGTCCGGATACCGGCTTCAGGCCTCAGGGGCGATTATGGAAGGGTGCAAGACCGAGTCCCAGGTAACAGCGAACCCCAGCCCGGGGTGCAGCCGCCCACGGGGCCGCAGCCCGGAGGGCCACCCCCTGGGCCGCAGCCCGGAGGACCGTCGCCCAGCGGGCCGCCTTTCGGCGGGCCGCCTGGTTGGCAGCATCCGGGTGGTGATTGGCATTCGCGCGGCCTGCCGCTGCGCCGGGCGACGGACGGTCGGCTAGCCGGAGGCGTGGCGGCCGGGATCGCGGCCAGGACCGGGTTCAACCTGACCCTGATCCGGATTGTGTTCGTCGTCGCCGCCCTGCTCAGCGGCTTCGGCCTCGCCGCCTACGTGGTTGCCTGGCTGTTCCTGCCCACGACCGACGAGTCGCCGACGATCGCCAGCCGGGCGTTCGCCGATGTGCGCGGCCTGGCGCTGGCCGCCGTCACGGCCTCGATGATCATCGTCGCGCTGATCATCATCTCGGTCCTGGGGATAGGAGTCCTGAGCTCGTTCTCCTGGCCGGTCGTCATCGGTGCCGCCGGACTGGTGCTGATCTGGCGCAATGCCGATGCGGCCGAGCAGGAAACCATGCGGACGCTGGCCCAGCCGGTGCTGGCCGCCGGCGGGGTCAACGGGCATTCGCGCTGGCGGCTCCGGGTCATACTCGCCTGCATCATGCTGATCGCTGGCCTGGTCACGGTGGGCAGTGTGAAACATCCGGTTCAGCTGCTCGCTCCGCTGGGCGGCGTGGTCCTGATCATCGGGGCGATCGTGGTACTGCTCGGCCCGTGGTGGATCAGGGTGCTGCGGGCGCTGCTGCTGGAGCGGCAGGGCAGGGTCAGGGCCGAGGAGCGAGCCGACATAGCCAGCCGGGTGCACGACTCGGTACTGCAGACGCTCGCGCTCATCCAGCGTCGCGCCGACAACCCCCAGCAGGTCATCCAGCTCGCCCGGGCGCAAGAACGCGAGCTGCGTTCCTGGCTGTTCGACGGCCGGGCTCCGGGATCGATGGAGGGCCTGGCGACCACGTTCGCCGGCGGTATCCGGCTGATCCAGCAGGACGTCGAGGCCCAGCACGAGATCGCCGTCGAAGCGGTCACGGTCGGCGACTGCGAGATCGACGACGACCTCAGCGCACTGCTGGCCGCCGCCCGCGAGGCCACGGTCAACGCGGCAAAATGGTCGGGGGCCAACGTCGTGTCGCTGTTCGCCGAGGTCGAGCCGACCGAGGTCTCGGTGTTCATCAGGGACCGAGGTCGCGGTTTCGATCCCGATGCCGTGCCCGATGACCGCAAGGGCCTGGCCGAGTCGGTCAAGGCGCGGATGACGCGGCGAGGCGGTTCGGCCACGGTCAAGAGCGTGCTTGGAGAAGGGACCGAGGTGGGCCTGACCATGCGCCGCACCGCCGAACAACGCGAACCGAGTCAGACGCCATGAGCGGGCAGGCGGCCGGTGCTGGGGCCGGTGCCGGTGCTGGGGCTGGGGCCGGTGCTGGGTCTGGGGCCGGTCGGCCGAGGGTGTTTATCGTCGATGACCACGGCCTGTTCCGGTCCGGGGTCAGATCCGAGCTGGGCGACCAGGTCGAGGTGATCGGCGAGGCGGAGGACGTGGCGCCGGCCATCGACGGGATCGCCAAGGCGCTGCCGGATGTGGTGCTACTCGATGTTCACCTGCCCGGCGGCGGCGGTCAGCTGGTGGTCTCAGAACTGGCGCACGCGCTGCCCGGAGTACGGTTCCTCGCGCTGTCGGCCTCCGACGCTCCCGAGGACGTCATCGCCGTGATCAGGGCCGGCGCGCGTGGTTACGTCACCAAGACGATCTCGGGTGCCGAGCTGGTGGACGCGATCCGTCGAGTTGCGGCGGGGGACGCGGTGTTCTCGCCCCGGCTGGCCGGGTTCGTGCTGGACGCTTTTGCCTCGCAGGCCGATGGCTCCGGGTCGCAGCCGGCGCCGAGCTTCGATCCTGAGCTGGATCAGCTGACGCCTCGCGAACGCGAGGTGCTTCGGCTCATCGCCCGCGGCTATACATATAAGGAGATAGCCAAGGAGCTGTATATCTCGGCCAAGACGGTCGAGAGCCACGTCTCGTCCGTGCTGCGGAAGCTGCAGCTATCGACCCGCCACCAGCTCACCAGATGGGCGGCCGAGCGGAGGCTGGCCTAACGCCGTCTGGCCTGCGCCGTCTGGCCTTGCGCGTCTGGCCTGCGCCGTCTGGCTCCGCTATCCGTTGTCCGGGACCTCCAAATTGGTCGCGGCCCGGGTAGCCGCGTCGCGAACCCGCTCGTCGGAGTCATCCCCGGCGAGGTCCTGAAGGCGATCGAGCGCCCGGCGGTCGCCGAGCGCGCCGAGGTTCACCGCCGCGAGTCCACGATTGACCGGATCCTGGCTATCGAGCTGCGCGATCAGCGTGTCGTACGCGCCAGGCACCTTGTGCGTCGCCATCGCGAACCCGGGATTGATCGCCGTTCGAAAGCGCCTTCGTGAGGCCTTTCAGGTCCTGCTTGTCGATCAGCTTTTGAATATTCGGCGGTCCGAAGAGAGGCACGGCTAGCAACCTACTCCGGGCGTCCTTATCATGACAACCCGCCTGTTGTCGGACAAGGAAGCCGCTTGACCGGGACGCGTCGGACCAGGACTGCCTGACCAAGAAGCTCGGCACCCTGCACCAGGTCCGCGTCCTGACGCCGGCCGGCGGCACCCGCAACTGCGACTTCCCCCTGGTTGCGGCGCACTTCCCTATGGTTGTGGCTCACTTCCCCCTGATTGCGCTCACTTCCCCTTGATTGCGCTCACTTACCTATGATTGCGCGGTCACAAATCACCGCAAGGCCGACAAAAATCCAGCGCAATCAAGGGTAAGTCAGCGCAACGATAGGGAAGTGAGCCACAACCATAGGGAAGTCGGCCGTAATCATAAGGAAGTCAGCCCAGCCAGCCGCATTTGCCGGGCGGAAGGCGAGCGCGGAAAGGGTATTGCTTGATCATGGCGCGTATTTAGAGGCGCCGGAACGGCAGGTCTCACGATCGTCACCCCGATCATGAGCCAACCTGACGCGCGACCCGGCGTGGACTCTGGCAACGTCAGCCCAGAGTCGGCTGGCAGCGACTGGGCGCCGGAAGTTAACGTTGCGCAATGAGCGATCTGTGCGCGATTGACGCGATCAGCCAGGCGGGCTTGCTGCGCCGCCGCGAGGTGTCGGCCAGAGAGTTGATCACCGCGCACATCGAACGCATCAACCAGGTCGACCAGGCCGTCAACGCGATCGTCACCAGGTGCTTCGACCGGGCGCTGGAACAGGCCGCCGCCGCCGACCGCGCCCTGGCCGCCGGCCGGGAGCCGTTCGGCCTGCTGCACGGGCTACCGGTCGCGCACAAAGACCTGGTCGAGACGGCTGGTGTCCGCACCACGTACGGGTCGCTGATGTTCGCCGACAACGTGCCCGACCGCGACGCACTGATAGTGAGCCGCATGTCCGGCGCCGGAGCGATCAGCCTCGGCAAGACCAACACCCCGGAGTTCGGCGCGGGCTCGCACACCGTCAACCAGGTCTTCGGTGCCACCAGAAATCCTTACGACCTGAGTCGCAGCGCCGGCGGCAGCAGCGGCGGCGCGGCGGCAGCGCTGGCCGCCAGGATGATCTGCCTGGCCGACGGCAGCGATCTCGGCGGTTCCCTGCGCAACCCGGCGGCCTTCTGCAACGTCGTCGGGCTGCGCCCGTCGCCCGGACGGGTTCCCAGTTGGCCGCTGTCCGACGTGACCGACCCGATGAGCGTCACCGGCCCCATGGCCAGGACGGTCGCCGATGTCGCGCTGTTGCTCGCGGTCATCTCGGGACCGGACCCGCGCGTGCCGCTCGCCCTGGACGCCCCGCCTCCAGCGATCACCGACCCCGCCCAGATCCCGGGCCTGCTGACCAGGGATCTCGCTGGACTGCGGGTAGCGTGGAGCGCCGACCTCGGCCTGCCCGTCGACCCGGCCGTACGCGCGGTCCTGCACCCGGTCCGTCAGCAACTGGTCAACCTCGGCTGCGAGGTCACCGACGCCGCCCCGGATCTGTCCGGTGCCGATGAGGTCTTCAGAACCTGGCGAGCATTCAAGTTCGCCACCGCCTACGGCCCCCTGCTACGCGCCCAGTCGGCCCAACCGGAGGCGGCCCGCGCGGCCTTCCAGCCGGGCCCCGCCAGTTTGGCCATTCAACTCGGCGCCAACGTGACCTGGAACACCCAACGCGGCCTCGAACTCACCCTCGCCGACCTGACCAGGGCAACCACGCTGCGCGACCTGCTAGCCGAACGCGTCAGCCAGTTCTTCGCCAACTTCGACGTACTCGCCTGCCCGGCAACCCAAGTGCCGCCGTTCGATGTAGATCTCGACTGGGTGCACGAGATCGACGGCGTACCGCAAGAGACCTACCTGGACTGGATGGCCTCCGCCTACCTCATCTCGGCGACCGGACTCCCTGCCATGTCGGTCCCGGCCGGTTTTACCGCGGGCGGCCTGCCCGTCGGCCTGCAGCTAGTCGGCCCGCGCCGCGCCGACTGGGACCTCCTATCGATCGCCCACGCCTTCGAGACCGCCACCGGCCACACCGCCACCGCCCCGCCCCTCGGCTAGCCCCGAGCCGACTAGCCCCGAGCCGACTAGCCCCGAGCCGGTCAGTCACAGCAGCAACTCCAGACGCGCATCTTCCATGAGTCGCACGCGTGCGCGGCTCTCGGGCTCCGGCCGCCGCTCCTTCCGCTCACTTTTACCGAGTTGCGCGCTCTTTTACCGGGTTAGGTACCGAGTAACTACCGCAAATCGGACAATATTTGTACCTAACCCGGTAAAAGACGTCCTAACTCGGGAAGAGTGGTCCACAATCCGGGGAAAGTGGGACGTTTTAGGTTGATTTGTGCCACCAGCTTGCCCTGCCGACGGCCGTCGCGAACCGTGCGCCTGCCTCGGGATGCCAGTTGCCGGGTCCGACCGGCACAGCGAACGGCATGACCGGCACAGCGGCCCGCCAGGGCACTACACACCCGCCGCCGCACACAGCACACCAGCCGCCAGGGCACAGCACACCGGCTGCCGGGCACAGCACACCGGCCGCCAGGGCACAGCACACCGGCCGCCGGGCACGACACACCGGCCAGGCCGCAAGGGCACGACACACCGGCCAGGCCGCCAGGGACCGACACATGGCCAGGCCGCCCTGGCACCCGCCTACCGGCGCGCTATCCGCGATCGGGCCATCTTCGGCATCGCCGACAACCCCGTGATCGGGTGGAACCGGTCCGACGCCGCCACCAGCGCCTTGTACTCATCCTCGCTCAACTCGATGTCCGCGGCCGCCACGTTGCTCTCCAATTGTGCGACCGTGGACGCACCCGGAATAGCCACGACCGCCGGGCTGTGGATAGACCAGGCCAGGGCGATCTGGGCCGGCGTCGCCTTGTGGGCATCCGCGATCGCCTGCAAGGTCGCGATCAGGCCGCTTGCCAGCTCCAGGTTCTGCGGCAGGAACAGCGGGTTCACCATCCTGACCCGGTTGGTCGGGAGGTTGCCCTCGTGATACCGACCGGACAGCAGCCCCTGGGCCAGCGGGCTGTAGGCAATGATGATCCGGCCCTTCGCCTCCGCGTACGGGATAAGGTCGCTCTCCGGCGACCGCGCGACCAAGCTGTACCTGACCTGGTTTGACAGCACCCTGCTACCGAGCGCTCGCTCAGCTGCCTGCCAGCGCTTCAGCGAATAGTTGCTGACGCCGACCTCGTTGACCAGGCCGACCTTCTGCAGCGCCTGCATGCCGCGCATGATCGTCCCGTCCCTGACGCCAGGGTTCGGCTGATGCACCTGGTACAGGTCGAGCACGCGGGCGCCAAGCCTTCCGGCACTGGCAACCGCGCGCTGCTGAACGACCGGAGCGATAGGCATGACCGGGAGGATCTTCGTCGCCAGGAAGATCGACTCGAGATCCTTGCCGAGAGCCTGGCCAAGTATCCGCTCACTTCGCCCGAACCCGTAGACTTCGGCCGTATCGAACAAGGTGACCCCGAGGTCAAGGGCGCGACGGACGATCGCCTCGGCCTCGCCGCCCGCGTAGGACTGGCCGTAGCCCCACTCCTTGGAGCCGAACTGCCAGGTGCCCAGTCCGATCTTCGAAATCTTCTTGGCCGTATCGCAGCTGAGATAGCGCATGAGTATCAGTCTCCCCCGCGACGCGGTCGCGATTCCCGTGGACTTGGCATTCTCAAGTCCTCGAAGCCAACGGTAATTCGGGCGATTACCCGGCAATCAGGCTATAGAACTCGAACCAGCCCACAGGTTGATTCCGGCCTCGACCGCGTGCGCGTCGATCGCCGCCAGTTCGACGTCGGTGAACGGCGGCGCGGCCAGCGCATCCAGGTTCTCGTCGAGTTGCTTGAGGCTGCTGGCGCCGATCAGCGCGGACGTGACTCTCTCGTCGCGCAGCACCCAGGCGATCGCCATCTGGGCGAGCGTCTGACCGCGCGCCGCCGCCAGTTCGTTGAGCTTGCGGATGTGCTCAAGCGCGGTGTCGGTCAGCAGGTCAGGCGACAGCGACCCTGGCTTGCTGGCC
>DATNFM010000005.1:0-3459 GCA_035606435.1 Streptosporangiaceae bacterium
TCGATCTCGAAACCGTCGCCCCACAACCGCCCGTCGCCCCCGCGTGCAGGAGGAGAGGTGATGTCGAGGTCCAGCATGGGGACGTGCTTCTGCCAGAACACGTTGTATCCGTAGCAGAGGTCTGAGTAGTGCGTCCCGTGGCAGAGGTTGACTACCGCGCCGAGCATGCGGTTACCGAGCCTGCGTAGCCGCGTGATGTCGCTGCTGCCGCCGCCCGCCGCGAACCTTGTTCCCTTCGCGAAGTCCGCGCCGTCCAGGAGCGCATGCACGAAGTTAGGGATCTCGCTCGGATCCGCCGAGCCGTCCGCGTCGACCATGGCTATGACGTCACCAGTCGCGGCGTCGAACCCGCAGGCGAGCGCGTTTCCCTTTCCCCGGCGAGTCTGCCGGACGACCTGCACGTCGGGCCGTAGCCGGCGGGCTACCGCTATCGTGTCGTCCACCGAGTGCCCGTCCACCACGATCACCTCGTAGACGTCCGCGGGCAGCCGGGAGAGGACGTATGGGAGGTTTCTTGCTTCATTCAATGTCGGGATGACCACGGATACGCGTGGCCAAGGTGGACTCGAGCTGGCCTGAGACACCATGGCTCCCCCTCATGATTCCAGGTCCTGATACACTCGCTGCTCAGCGGTTTCGCTTATTCGTAAGAACTCTGCCTTATGGCACTCCCGGGGAAATATTTAAGGCCTAGCTTATTTGCGTCTATGCGGCCCGTAAGATGGCCCGGCGTTCAGTTCCCTGAACACCCGAGGCCGACTTACGGCACCTCACGCTAAAGCTGTCGGCGCAGGCAGGTCGGTTGTCGGTGACGTGACCCGTATCTAGCCGGTGCGTTAACACCGTGTCGATGGCCACAGCTCATAATCGGGGCTAAGGTCGCGTTGCCCGGGCTGAAGAGTGGTCATCCGCCATCAGGACCCTACAGTTGTCACCGATGGCATCTACGCATTCATGCCGCCCCTCAAGTAACATGATGCTCACGTTTCTGTATGCCCGCGGAATAGGTCAATGGCCGCAGCCCGGTCGGGGACGCCGAGCTTTCGCACTATCGCGGCGATATGTACCCTGACCGCGACCGTCGACAGCATCAGCCGCCGGGCGATTTCGCGGGTTGACTGCTGCTGCGCCAGCAGGGCGAGAACCTCCCACTCACGGCTGGTCAGCCGTTGGCCCAGGCTGCGATCTGCGACCGGCTGGCGCCAGCGGGGCTCATGCCCGCGGAACTGCTCGAGCATGCGCGCGACCAGCGTGCGGGGGATGGCCGCCTCACCCGAGAGCACCCCGTCGAGTGCGTCGGGTAGCCGCCGCAGGTTCATCGTCTTCAGCAGATATCCGTGGGCTCCGGCGCGCAGCGCGGCGAACAGGTCGGCTTCGTCGTCCGAGACAGTAAGCATGACAATCTTCGCCTGGGGAAGCCGGGCGGCGATCTCCCATGTCGCCGCGAGGCCATCGCCTGGCATCCTGATGTCAAGCAGGCAGACATCCGGTCGCCCCCGGACCGCGGCCTGAATGGCTCCGGCGGCATCCGCCACGGAAGCGCACACGCTGAACCGCTGGTTACGTTCCAGCGCTCGCTGTACATCTTCCCGGCTGGGTACGTGGTCATCGGCGATCAGCACCCGGGGCGACTGCCGTTTCGTGCTCACAGCGTGACCTCCACCTGGCTGCCCTGGCCGGGGCGGGAAGAAACGACCAGTTCGGCGCCGACCGATTTGGCGCGCTCTCGCATCGAGGTAAGGCCGAAGCCGCCGCCCGGGTCAGCCGGGTCGAAACCGTGTCCCTGGTCGCTGACCCACAGCCGCACCCCGGAGCCGCGACGTTCCAGCCGGAGGTCGACCCGGTCGGCGCCGCTATGCCGGGCGGCATTGGTGACTGCCTCGCACGCTATCCGCACGAATGCCTGTCGCTGCGGGGCCGGAAGCCGGATGTCGGAGGTGAGGTCGAGATCAAGCTTCACCTGATAGCGTTCGGCGACCTCGGTCACGGCCTCGGCCATCGAGACCTCGAATGGCTGGCTGCTGGGCGCCGCCGCGGTGCTGATGACCCGGCGGGACTCCAGCCGCGCGCGCTCCACGGCTCGGCGCAATCGATCCAGGGAGTCTTCGTCTGCCCCCTCGTCCAGCGAGTCCAGGTTACGCGCCAGATACGCAAGTTCCTGCGCTACCCCATCGTGCAGCTCGCAGGCGATTCGCTGCCGCTCCGTCAGCGCCGCAACCGTCGACAGCGCACGCCAGTAGGACCAGATTTCCCGGATGGAACCAACGAGCAGGACCGCGTAGAAGAGGCACCGGAACGCGTCGCCACCGTACAGAGACTGCGGATCCATGGCCGACAGCAGGTAATTGACCTGGGACGCCGCCGCCAGCATGGCGGCGACGGCAAGCCAGCCGAAGAACTCGTCCCGGCTCCGCCGCGCACACCGCAGGAACCCGACGGCGGCCAGAGCGTACAGTACCGCCCCCGCGAGTTGCGGGCTGAACTGCGCCATATGCAGGTCGGGGCGGCTGGACGAGCCGGGCCCCAGGGAAGCCACCACCTGGGGCGGCAACGAGCGGGCGAGCGGGGGAACGAGGACCATGGCCAGCAGCAGCGCCGTTGTCACGACACCCGCTCCCACCACAAGCAGCGGCCCTGGCGGCCGCAAGGGACGGTCCGGCAGGAATGCGGCGAGGACGAACAGCAACGCACCGAACGAAGTGGCCACTGGCGCCGCCCAGACGGTCAGGTCATCCGGCGCCCAGCCCGCCACGACTGGCACCGTACACAGGAACAGGTTGGATAGCGCAAGTACCGCCAGCGCGGACGCCAGCAGGAGCTCGTTCAGCCGGGTGCGGCGGCGAAGCCGTCCGAATACCAGGAAGTAGGCCAGCAACCCGATAACCGACGCCGCCGTGTCCAGGGCCAGGTCCGCAGCCTCCTGCGGGTAGCCGAGATGCAATTGCGGCGCCAGCGCCAGGGCCGCAGTGACCGCGACCAGCACGATTGCGGTCACGATGATCGCGGCGTCCATCGCCTGCACGGCCCTGAAGCGGGCGGCGACGGCAGACCGCAGCAGTCGACTACCCGCAGGTCCCTGCCGGCCGGACGCCGATAGGCCGGGATTTGGCCCGACGGTGCTGCCCTTCACGGTTAACCCGCCGTGGGGGGAAGCCGCAGCGAGACCGGGGCTCCGAGGCGGCCAGCGAACACCTCCGCTCGTCTGGCGATAGGTTTCAGCCGCAAGCGGATGCTGTTCGGCAGCTTGGACTCGGCCGGTGCCGTGCCCACGGTCGTGATCACGGCCACGATCGACCGCCGCCGTTCGGTAGAGGTCTTACTCGAGCGCTGGCACGTCTTCGTCGTACTCGGCCCGCTAGGGTCTGAAACCCTCCGGCCGCGGACATCCCCCCTGGGTGATTCAGGCACCCAGACCCTCCTTCCGCACCTCTTACTGATAGATTGTGCGCAAGTAGGGAT
>DATNFM010000006.1:0-17539 GCA_035606435.1 Streptosporangiaceae bacterium
TCCCGACCAGCGGCTCGCCACGATGCTCGGCGACTCGGGCGCGGCGGCGATCGTGATCGACAGCGGCTGCGCCGACGCTCCCGGCCTGCCGACGGCCGCCGCGCCGATCCCGATCGTGGATCTGAAGGCACTAGGCGACGCCGAGGCCGGTGAAGGCGATCCGCTGCTCGGCCTGTCTCCGTCGGCGACGGCGGTGACGATCTTTACCTCGGGGTCGACCGGACGGCCGAAGGGGGTCAGCGTGCCGCACGGCGCGATCGCCGCGCTGCTGCACGCGATGAGGCCGACGCTCGCGCTCAGGCCGGAGGACCGGCTCCTCGCGGTCACGACGGTCTCCTTCGACATCGCGCTGGTGGAACTGCTCACCCCGGTGCTGGCCGGCGGCTGCGTGGTGATCGCCGATACCGACCAGGTGCTCGACGCGGCCCGGCTGCGTGACCTGCTGACCGAGAGCGGCGCGACCGCGATGCAGGCGACCCCGGCCGGCTGGCGGATGCTGGTCGACGCCGGCGGTATCCCCGACGGCGTGAAACTGCGGATCACCGGCGGAGAACCCCTGTCCAGGGATCTGGCCGACGCGATCGGCGCCGGGGATGGCGTGCGCCTGTGGAACCTGTACGGTCCGACCGAGACCGCGATCTACTCCGGCGGCGATGAGGTACCTCCCGCCCCGGCCAAGATCGAGATCGGCTCGATCATCGGAGGAACCCAGCTCTACGTGCTCGACGACCGGTTGCGAGCAGTGCCGCCGGGCGTCTTCGGCGAGGTCTACATTGGCGGCGCCGGAGTCGCTCATGGCTACCACGGCGCGCCCGCCCTGACCGCGGGTCGGTTTGTCCCCGACCCGTTCGGCGAACGACCGGGCGCGCGCCTGTACCGGACCGGTGACGTCGGCCGATGGCGCCGGTCGGGGAAGATCGAGCTGGCCGGACGGGCAGACCGGCAGATCAAGATCCGCGGCTACCGGATCGAGAGCGGCGATGTCGAAGCCGCGCTGCGAGACCACGGGGATGTCGCGCAGGCCGTGGTCGCGCTCCGTGGCGGCGGCCACGATGTGCGCCTCGTCGCTTACCTCGTGACCCATTCCGGCACCGACGGCGCCCCGGCCGGGCTCAGGGAATGGCTGCGCGAGGAATTGCCCGACTACATGGTGCCGTCCGCGTTTGTGGTGCTGCCGGCGCTGCCGCTGACCGGCAGCGGGAAGATCGACTACCGGGCGCTGCCAGAGCCGGACTGGGGCGTGAGTCAGGGCCAGGCATCGGTCGCCCCTCGGACGCCGACCGAATCGCGGCTCGCCGCGATCATCGCCGAACTGCTGGCGCTGCCCGCTCCGGTCGGCGTCAGCGACAACTTCTTCGCGCTTGGCGGCCACTCGCTGACCGCGACCAGGCTGATGGCCCGCATCCGGGCCGTCTACGGCGTCGACCTGCCCATCAGAACGCTCTTCTCCGATCCCACGGTCGAGGGCCTGGCCGCGGCCGTGACCGGGGCACAAGGCGACGGGAGGTAGTTCGCAATGCGGTTTCCCGTGTCGTTCTCGCAGCGGCGGCTGTGGTTCATCGATCAGCTTGAGCCCGGCGCGGCGACGTTCAACATGCCGTACATGCTGCGGCTCGACGGCCCGCTCGACGCCGGAGCTCTGCAGCGGGCGATCGATACCCTGGTCGAGCGGCACGCCGTGCTGCGCACCAAGCTCGTCGCCCTCGACGGCGTACCCGAGCAGGTCGTAGCGGACGCCGGCACGGTGCCGGTCGAGCGCATCGACCTGCCCGAGTCGCTGGACGACGGCGAGCGCCTCAGGAAGGCCGAGGCGATCGCCGCTGAACGCGGCCGCCAGCCGTTCGATCTGGCCACCGGGCCGCTGATCAGGGTCGCGCTGATCGTCGTCGGGCCCGACCGGCACCTGGTCTCGCTGGTGATGCACCACAGCATCAGCGACGGTGTTTCCCTGGAGATCCTGTTCGGGGACCTGTCCGCGGCTTACCGGGCGGAGACGACCGGTGTGCCGGCGGCGCTGGCTCCGATCCTGATGACGTACGGCGACTACGCCGTGTGGCAGCAGGACCTGATGCGCGGGGAGGAGCTTGACCGCCAGCTCGACTACTGGCGTGAGCAACTCCGCGGCGCACCGCAGGTACTCGCCTTGCCGACCAGCCGGGCAAGGCCAGCGCGTCAGTCCTCGCGCGGCGCGATAGCGAGGGCCACGGTCGATGCGCAGACCACGCAACGGCTGGCTGAGGTGGCCCACGGCGAGAACGCCACCATGTTCATGGTGTTCCTGACCGGCTTCACCGCGACGCTGTCACGCTATGCGCGCCAGTCGGAGCTAGTGATCGGCACTCAGGTAGCCGGCCGAACTCACGCCGAACTTGACCCGATGCTCGGCATGTTCATCAACACGGCCGTGCTGCGGATGTCGCTTGAGGACGATCCGACGTTCACCAGGCTGCTGTGCCGGGTCAGGGACACCACGCTGGACGCCATCGCGCACCAGCAGCTTCCGTTCGAAAAGCTCGTCGAATCACTTGTCACCGACCGTGATCTCGGGCACGCCCCGCTCGTTCAGGTCCAGTTCCTCTACGGGTCGCTGACGCCGCCCGAGCTCGACCTTCCCGGCATCACCGTCCGCACGAAACCGCTGCTCACCGACACCGCCAAGCTCGATCTCACCATGTTCGCCGACAGCCAAGGCGAGGAAACGAACCTGGTCCTGGAGTACAGCACCGACCTATTCGATCCAGCCTGGGCGGACCGGTTCCTGCGCTGCATGGCCAGCCTGCTCGAGCACGCGGCGAACGCTCCTGACACCGCGGCAGGCGACCTGCCGATGCTGTCGGACGCGGAGATCGACGAGCTGATCCTCGGTCGCAACCGCCCGGCGCAGGCGCAGGCTGACGCCATCGAGGACGTCCGGACCCTTGTGCGGGAATCGACCTCCAGCGTCATCGACGGCGCCGGCTCGGCGTCGATGAGCCAGGTGTGCGATCGCGCGGCCCGCATCGCCGGCACGCTCGCCGGCCTTGACGTCCGCACCGAGACGCTGGTCGGGATCTGCACCGACCGCAGCGCCGGCATGCTCACGGCCATGCTCGGCGTGTGGTGGTCCGGCGGTGCCTACGTGCCGCTTGACCCGGGATTCCCGCAGGCGCGCCTGGCCGCGATGGCCCGCGGAGCCGACCTGCGGATCGTCGTCTCCGATTCCGCGCACCGTGAGCTGGCTGAGGCGATTGCCCCCGATGCCAAGGTCATCTGCGTCGACGACCCGGCTCTGGCCGCCGCGCCGCCGCTAGATCCGGTGCCCGTACCCGCAGGCGCGCTTGCCTACGTCATTTTCACCTCGGGCTCGACCGGGCAGCCCAAGGGCGTCGGCGTCGAGCACAAGGCGGTCGCGAACCTGCTGGCCTCGTTCCGGCGGGATTTCAAGCTCAGCGGCGCTGACAGATTCGTCGCGGTGACGACGCTCTCGTTCGACATCGCCTTGCTTGAGTTGCTGCTGCCCTGCGTGAGCGGCGCCGACCTGGTGATCGCGACCGCGCAGGAGACCCGAGAGCCCGACCGGCTGCGGGCACTGATCGAGCGAACCAGCGCGACCGCCATGCAGGCCACGCCGCAGACCTGGCGCCTGCTGATCTCGGCCGGAGGAATACCCGCTGGCCTCCGGCTGCGGCTCTGCGGCGGCGAGGCATTGCCACCCGACCTGGCCGACCAGCTCGTAGCACCAGGCGTCGTCCTGTGGAATCTCTACGGCCCGACCGAGACCACGGTCTGGTCCGCGGCCGGCGTTGTCGCCAGCGGGGCCGATGCCACCCGGATCGGTCCGCCGATCGATCACACCCGGGTTTACGTGCTGGACGAGCGCCTGCAGCCAGTCCCGGTTGACGTGGTCGGCGAGGTCTGCCTGGGCGGCCTGGGCGTCGCCCGCGGCTACCACGACCGGCCCCGCCTCACGGCCCGGTCGTTCCGTCCCGACCCGTGGAGCGACGAGCCAGGGGCGCGCCTGTACAGGACCGGTGACCTCGGCCGGTGGCGGGACGGCGGCGGTCTTGAGCTGATCGGGCGCAATGATCATCAGGTGAAGATCAGGGGCTTCCGGATCGAGTGCGGTGAGATCGAGGCCGTGCTCAGAACGCACAGGGACGTCCGGCAGTCGGTCGTCGTCCCGGCGACCCGGGCCGGCGAGCCAGTGCTGGTCGGCTACATCGTTCCGCGCCGAGGCAGCGCGCTAGCTCAGCCCGAAGCCGACGTGCTCGACATACTCCGTCCGCATCTGCGCGCGGCACTGCCGGACTACATGGTTCCCGGGCTGATCGTCGCGCTGCCCGCGCTGCCGCTGACACCGAACGCCAAGGTCGACCGGACCGCGTTGCCCGCCCCTGAGTTCGACGGACTGGCCGCCGCGGCCGACCGGGTCGAGCCCAGGAATGATGTCGAAGCGACGGTCGCCAGGATCTGGGGCGATCTGCTGGCCATCGAGGCGCCGATAGGCGTGCATGACAACCTGTTCAAGCTCGGTGCTCATTCGCTGAGCGCAACCAGGTTCGTCGCCCGCTTGGCCGATGCCTACGGGGTGAGCCTGCCGGTACACCACGTGTTTGCCGGCCCGACCGTCGCCGAGCTAGCCGAGATGGTGTCGGCCGATCCGGATTTCGGCCAGGTCTTCACCTCCTCCCGCCATGCCGACCTCGACGCGATGAGCGATGACGATCTCGACGAACTGCTGCGCGCGGCAATGGCCCAGCGCAGCCGCCGTCAGGCAGAAGGTAGGTAAAGGAGCCTGCGATGACGACCAGCCGGGACCTGCGGGCTGATCTGGCCGCTTCCACCCTGCACAGTTCGCTCGTCGACCCGGCCCTGGAGTCGATGAACTTCCTCAATGAGATCGCGAGCAGGTATCCGGACGCGATCTCGTTCGCCTCCGGCCGGCCGTGCGAGCAGTTCTTCGATGTGGCGTTAATCCACTCCTACATTGACGCGTTCTGCGACTACCTGGCCACCGAGCGCGGCTACAGCCCGGCGCAGGTGAGCCGGCTTCTGTTCCAGTACGGCAAGACCAAGGGGATCATCGGCGAGCTGGTCGCCAAGTACCTGGAGAAAGACGAGGACATCCACGTCGATCCCGAGGCGATCGTGGTCACGGTCGGCTACCAGGAAGGTATCTTCGCGGTCGTGAGGGCGTTGCGAGCCGACGAGCGCGACGTACTGCTCGCGGTCTCGCCGAGCTACGTGGGCCTGACCGGTGCGGCCAAGCTCGCCGACATGCCGGTCTGGCCGGTCAGCGGCGGAACCGAGGGCATCGACCTCGAGGATCTGGCCGCCCAGACGCGGCGGGCCCGAGCGGCCGGTTTGCGGCCCAGGGCGTGCTACGTGATGGCGGATTTCGCCAACCCGTCGGGCGTGAGCATGCCGGTGCCGTTGCGGCACCAGTTGCTCGAGGTCGCGGCTCGTGAGGACTTGCTGCTGATCGAGGACAACCCCTACGGCACGTTCCACGACGGCCCGCACCTGCCGACGCTCAAGGCGCTCGACACCAGCCGTCAGGTGATCTACATCGGATCATTCGCCAAGGTCGGCTTCCCGGGCGCGCGGGTCGGGTTCACGATCGCCGATCAGGTGGTGAGCGGCGCCGACGGGAAGATCGGCCTGTTCGCGGACTACCTGTCGATGATCAAGAGCATGGTCACGGTCAACACCTCGGCGGTCAGTCAGGCGGTCATTGCCGGCAAGCTGCTGCGATGCGAGTTCAGCCTGGCCCGGGCCAACGTCCGCGAGACCGCTACTTACCTGGCCAACATGCGCCAGTTGCTGGCCGGCCTGCAGGCGCGGTTCCCCGCGACGGCTGACCGGGCTAAGCAGGTGACCTGGAATTCGCCGAGCGGAGGATTCTTCGCCGTCGTGACGCTGCCGTTCGCCGCCGATGACGAGCTGATGGAGTACTCGGCCCGCGAGCACGGCGTCCTGTGGACCCCGATGAGCCACTTCTACGCCGGCCAGGGCGGCACCCACCAGGCCAGACTGGCCTGCAGCCAGCTCACCAGCGAGGAGATAGAGACCGGCCTCAACCGCTTCGCCGCCCTGGTCGCCGATCGCCTGGGTTAAATGCCGAAGGCGCGGTGCCGTCTGGACTGACGACGGAGGAGCGCCAGCGACGGAGGAGGAGGGAAGACGGCACCTAAAAGCGCCGAAGGCCCCCGCCAAAGGGAGCGCAGCGACCGGAGGCGGAAGGCAAACACAGCACCCCTACCTTTCTGCGGGAGGGGACCGGGCGTGTCGCCGGTCACCTCCCGCCTGGGCTCCGGTCGTCGCTACCGGAACCAACGGGCATCGGTATGTGGTGTAGTAGCCTGCCCGCTGGCTGGCTACCTAAGGTGCAGTGATTACCTTGCCTTACGGATTAGACGGCTCAGCTCGCTATTTCGTTGCGTTGCCGACCGAAACCGCTTCTGATGCTGGCTGCGGGTCCGTTCGGACCCGCAGCTTTTAACATTGGCCTCGCTTGCTGTAACTCAGCCGAGCGTCAGCTTGCGACGCGCTCTGAGCGCCACTGCCCAGAAACGTCGCGATCATGCGGGATTGCGCTTATAGATCCCGTGCTAGCTGGCCTCTGCGGCTCCGCCGACGGCAGCGAGCTGCTCGCGCACCCGTTCACCCGAGCCATCCCTGCGGCCCTGCGCCGGCGGGAGCGGCACGGGGGTACCGGCGGCGGTTGCGCCCCGAGCTGGACCAGGTCCGGCCCAGGCGAGCACCAGAACGTCTTCTCCCTTGAGGAACCGGTGACAGCGCACGCCGCCGGTGGCGCGACCCTTGGGCGGGTACTCGGCGTAGGGCGTGACCTTGACGCTGGCGGCCGTCGTGCCCGGCAGGGCGCCCGCGCTCCCGGCCACGGTGACGACCACGGCGTCTGTTTCCGGATCCGGCCCGTCCGCGGAGACCGCGCCGAACCAGATCACCGAGGCTCTGGGAGCGAGCCTGATGCCCGCCATTCCGGCGGCGGCCCGGCCCTGCGGGCGCACGGCTCCGGCGCCGAACCTCAGCAGCTGGGCATCACTGGTGATGAAGACTAGATCCTGTGCCTCGTCTTCGAGCTGGACGGCGCCGACGACGCGGTCGCCGTCCTTGAGCGCGATCACGTCGAAGTCGGTCAGGTTCTGCGGGTAATCGGGCGAGACGCGCTTGACGACACCCTGAGCGGTGCCGATCGCCAGCCCAGCCCCGGCGGCTTCGGCGGCCACGATCGCCACGATCGTCTCGCCCCGCTCGGTCGAGACGAACTCGCTGATCGGGGCGCCGCCGGACAGGCCAGGGGAGTGGGCGGTGGGCGGGAGGGCGGGCAGTTCGAGTACCCCGAGCCTGATGAGCCGGCCGTGGCTGGTCAGCACGCCGATCGTTCCCCGGGCGGTGGACGGGACAGACGAGACGATCACGTCGTGGGCGGACCTGGGGTCTTTGGACCGGCCTGGACGCGAGGCTGGTGGTCTGGCCGGGGTGCAAGCCTGCGCGATGCTTTCTCCCCGAGGATCTTGTGGCTGTTGATTTTCTCCCAGGGTCAGCTCCTGCTGACCCGCCTGCTTGCTCGCCGCGGTCCTGGCCAGCAGGCCGGCCGAGGACAGCAACACCGTGCAGGGATCATCGGCTACCTCGAGCGGGACCGCGGCGGTCTTGGGGGCACCGCTGGCTTCGAGCAGCACGGTCCGGCGCGGGGTGCCGAACTTCTCGGCGACGGCGGCCAGTTCGGAGGAGACCAGTTCGCGCAGCTTCTGCTCGGACTCGAGGATCTCGGTGAGCTCGGCGATCTCGGCGGTGAGTTGCTGCTGCTCGCGCTCGAGTTCGAGCTTGTCGTACTTGGTCAGGCGGCGAAGCGGAGTGTCCAGGATGTACTGGGCCTGGATCTGCGAGAGGTCGAAGACGGTCATCAGCCGCTCGCGGGCAGCCGCGGCGTCGTCGCTGCTCCTGATCACGGCGATGACTTCGTCGATGTTCAGCAGCGCGATGATCAGGCCGTCGACCAGATGCAGCCGGTCGCGGCGCTTGGCCCGCCTGAACTCCGTGCGCCGGCGGACGACGTCGATCCGGTGCTCGACGTAGATCCTGAGCAGGTCGCGCAGGCCGAGAACCCGGGGCTGGCCGTCGACCAGGGCGACGTTGTTGATCCCGAACGTGTCTTCCATCGGGGTCAAGCGGTAAAGCTCTTCGAGCAAGGCTTCTGGGTGGAAGCCGCTGCGGAGCTCGATGACCAGGCGCAGGCCGTTCCGGCCGTCGGTCAGGTCGATCAGGTCGGTGATCCCCTGCAGCTTCTTGGCCTGGACCAGGTCCTTGATCCGGGCTTTGACCTTCTCCGGGCCGACGCCGTACGGAAGCTCGGTGACCACGATGCCGCTGCGCCTCGGAGTCAGCTGCTCGACTCTCGCCGTCGCGCGGGTCCTGAACGTGCCGCGACCGGTCTCGTAGGCCTCCCTGATGCCGTCCAGGCCGATGATCTTGCCGCCGGTGGGCAGGTCGGGGCCGGGCACGAACCGCATCAACTCGTCCAGCGTGGCTTCTGGGTTGGCGATCAGGTGCCGGGCGGCCGCGATGACCTCGCCGAGATTGTGCGGAGCCATGTTCGTCGCCATGCCGACGGCGATCCCGGCCGCGCCGTTGACCAGCAGGTTCGGAAGGCCGGCCGGGAGCACCTCGGGCTGGGTCTCCGAGCCGTCGTAATTGGGGATGAAGTCGACCGTGTCCTCGTCGAGCGAGGCCACCATTTCCATGGCGGGCGACCCGAGCCTGGCCTCGGTGTAGCGCATCGCGGCCGGCGAGTCGTCGAGCGAGCCGAAGTTGCCGTGTCCGTCGATCAGCGGCAGTCGCATGACGAAGTCTTGGCTGAGCCTGACCATGGCGTCGTAGATCGCGTCATTGCTATGCGGGTGCAGGCGGCCCATGACCTCGCCGACGACGCGGGCGCACTTGACGTGCGGCCGGTCCGGGCGCAGCCCCATCTCCGACATCTGGTACAGGATGCGGCGCTGAACCGGCTTCAGGCCGTCCCGCACGTCGGGGAGAGCGCGCTGGTAGATCACCGAGTAGGCGTACTCGAGGTAACTACCGCGCATCTCGTCGGTGACGTCGATGTCGACGATGTTCTCTTCGAAGTCCTCGGGGGGCTGGCTTGTCGTAGTGCGTCGTGCCATGCCGTCATTCTGCCGTGGCCGGGGGACTGCCGGGGTTCTAGGCGGTCCGGCGCGCCGGGTTCAGGGCGGCTTGGGGGCGCGTCCGGGGCGCGTCCGGGGCGAGTTCGGCGCCGGGTTCAGGCTGCGCCGCTATGGGTAGTCGAACACCTACGAATAGTTACTGCCCGGGAAAGAGGGCGTGATGGGATTTCCAGACCACCCAACTGGCCAGGACCGGCAAGACGCGCAGAACATCCATGAGGCGGAGACGACGGCCGGATCTTATGGGCAGCAGGAGGCCTACGGACAACAGGCCTACGGGGATCGGGCCTACGGGGATCAGCAGGGGTATCCGGGGCAGCAGGGGCAGCAAGGGCAGCAGGGGCAGCAGGGGTATCCGGGGCAGACCGCCTATCCGGGACAACCGGGCGGCGGGTATCAGGGGTACCCGCCGCCTGGTTATCAGACGGGGATGGCCGGCGGACCAGCGCCTGGTCCTCGCACCAACAACATGTCGATTGCGGCGCTGGTCTGCGGGCTGGCTCAGTTCCTGCTGTGGTTCTTGCTGCTGGTGCCCGGGTTCATCGCGGCGGTGCTGGCGCTGATCTTCGGCGTGGTGTCGCTGAACCAGATCAGGCAGCGGGGCGAGTTCGGCCGGGGCATGGCCATCACCGGGATCGTGCTCGGCGGGCTCGGGATCCTGGGCGGGATCATCCTCGGCGTCCTGATCGGGGTCGGCAGCGCCCACTACCACACCCACATGGGCTACTAACTGGCCGAGAACTCGCCACTAGCTGGCGGGACTGTCGCCTCCCACTTACCACCCGTTCTGGCGCACTTGCCACCTGCTGCGCGAACTTACCACCCGTTGCGCTGAAATTTTGTCGGTTTCACTATGATTTGTGACCGCGCAACGGGTGGTAAGTCGGCGCAGCCGGTGGGTAGTCGGCGCAGCCGGTGGGGAAGTCGGCGCCAGCGACTGGCTGGGAGTCGGTTAGCTGGCCGAGAAGCCGCCGTCGACGAAGACCGCCTGGCCAGTCAGGTAGGCGCAGGCGTTGCTGGCGAGGAAGACGGTCGCGCCTTCGAAGTCCTCGGGCAGGCCGTTCCGCCCGATCATGGTGCGCGCGGCGAGCGCGGCCGAGCGGACCGGATCGGATGCGACCGCCGCGGTCATGGCCGACGGCACGAATCCGGGCACGACCGCGTTGCAGCAGACGCCGCGGGAGGACCACTCCTCGGCCTGTGACCTCGTCAGCGACAGCAGGCCGCCCTTGGAGGCTCCGTAGGCGCCGCTGTTGCCGAACGCCCGGTAGGACTGCTGCGAGAGCACATTGATGATCCGGCCCCAGCCGCGTTCGGCCATCAGCGGGCCGAAGTGCTGCGCGAGGCGGAACGGCGCGGCCAGGTTCACCGCCATCGTCTGATCCCAGTCCTGCGTCGAGACCTGCGAAAGCGGCGGCCGGAGGTTAATTCCGGCGGAGTTGACGAGAATGTCGGGGGCGCCGAAGGCTTCGAGGATCTCGGCGGCGGCCCGGTCGATGGCCTCGGGGTCGGCCAGGTCAGCGCTGATGCGTTCAGCCTGGGCGCCGACTGCCCTGAACTCGGCGACGGTCTGGTCGAGTGGTCCTGGCTGCCGGGCGAGCACGATGACCCTGGCGCCGGCCCCGGCCAGGCCTCTGGCCATGCCCTTGCCGATGCCGGAACTCCCGCCAGTGACCAGTGCGAGCCGGCCGGTCAGCGAGAAGAGCGAGTGCAAGTAATCGGTCACGGCGTCCTGGGGCATCCGCTAAGTATCGAGGGTCGCTGTATCGCGGTCGCGCCGGGCTGGATGACAGCCAGGGCGGCCGTTAGAGGAGGGGGCGGGCGCCTACGAGGCCTAGGGCCATGGCGGCCAGGCGGCAGCCGGACGTGAGAGCCTCGCCGGGCGGCTTCTTGTCCAGCCAGGCCGGCAGGAATCCGGCGCAGAACGCGTCGCCGGCACCGGTCCGGTCGACGATCCGCTCGATCGGCGGCGCGGGCACCCGGACCGGGTCCGGCCGGCCGTTGGCATAGAACAGGGCACCCTGCCCGGCCAGTTTCATCACGACGTGCGGATACCAGGCGTTGAGCACCCTGGCGGCCTGCTCTGGCTCGGTCCGGCCGGTCAATACCCGGCCCTGCTCGGCGTTGACGAGCAGCAGCGTCGCGCCGTTGGTCATCTGAAGGAAGGGTTCAGCGCCGGCGCGCTCGAGCGGTGCCGATGAGGCGCCGTCGACGGAGATCGTCATGCCGGCGCGCCTGGCCATGGAGATCGCCGCCAAGGTGGCCTGCCGCGAGCCGGCGTTGAGCAGGGTGTAGCCGGAAACATGCAGGTGGCAGCCCGGGGAGAACAGGTCCTTAGGCAGGTCATCGGGGGACAGGGCGGCGTTCGCGCCGGGATCGGACATCATCGTCTGGTCGCCCTTATGGGTGACCATGACCACGCAGGTCCCGGTGGGCCGCTCGGGGTCCATCACCAGCCGCGCGTCGACTCCGTAGCCCATCAGCTCCATGTCGCGATTACGGCCGGCGATGTCGGCACCGCGGCGGCCGACGAACGCGACCTCGGTGCCGTCAACGGCGAGCCACGCCGCGATGTTCGCGCCAGAGCCACCGCCGTGCATGGTTACCGTCGCAGGCGTATCGCTGGCCTTGGCCAGTGGCAGCATCGCGTGAGCGACGGTGTCGGTCATGAGGTCACCAATGACGACAACGCGCGCCAATGTCGTCCACCACCTTGATCTGCTGGTCGATCCTGGCGGACGCGGGCATCCGCCGCATGACTCTAGTGGATTAGAACTTAACAGTTCTGCTGTGCTACCTGGCCATGTTCGGCGCCTGAATCCGAGATCAAAGGCGAATTACAACCCAAAGCAGCGCCAGTTCCGACTCGCCCGGGCTCGTCCGGTGGCCTGACTCGCCCCCGGCCCTGGTCCGGCCATAGTCTTCAGCCATGACCTGGACCTGGCAGTTCGAGAAGGCGGACGGAAGTTTGGCCAGCGCTCGCGGTTTGCCGAAAGAGAGCTTCGGCAGCCAGGGCGATGCCGAAACCTGGCTGGGCGAGCACTGGCGCGGCTTGCTGGACTCCGGAGTCGACCAGGTCAGCCTGCTCGAGGACAGCCGGCGCGAGTACGGCCCGATGAGCCTGCACCCGGCCGACGAGTAATACGGGCGAGTGCAGGCCCCCGGCCAGGCTCAGCTGAGCCGGTTACGGGCGGCTGGGCGGGCTCTGCGTCTGCGCCGGGTCCCTGATCACCTCTGGGCCCATGACCTCGTCGATCTTCGCCATGATCTCGGCATCGAGCTTGACCCCGGCGGCCTTGACGTTCTCGTGGACGTGCTCTGCCCTGGTCGCGCCGACGATCGCGGCGCTGACGTTGGGGTTCTGTAGCGTCCAGGCCACCGCAAGCTGAGACAGCGTCAGCCCGACCTCATCGGCCACGGGCTTGAGGTTCTGCACGGCGGTCAGGATCGGCTCGGTGAGGTAGTTGTCGATGAACCTCGCGCCAGTGCTGTCGGTGGCGCGCGAGCCCTCCGGCGGTGCGGCCCCGGGCAGGTACTTGCCGGTCAGCACGCCCTGGGCGATCGGCGACCAGACGATCTGGCCGATCCCCTCGCGCTCGCAGACCGGGACGACCTCGGACTCGATCACCCGCCAGATCATGTTGTACTGCGGCTGGTTCGAGATGATCCGGTCAAAGCCCATCTCGCCCGCGATCTTCAGAGCGGCCTCGATCTCCTCGGCTCGCCACTCCGATACCCCGATGTACAGCACCTTGCCCTGGCGCACCAGGTCATCGAACGCGCGCAGAGTCTCCTCGAGCGGGGTGGCGTGGTCGTACCGGTGCGCCTGGTAGAGGTCGACGTAGTCGGTGCGCAGCCGCTTGAGCGAGGCATGCGCCGACTCCATGACGTGCTTGCGGGACAGGCCGCGGTCGTTGACGCCGGGGCCGGTCGGCCAGTAGCACTTGGTGAAGATCTCGATCGACTCGCGCTTGACGCCGTGCAGCGCCCGGCCGAGCACGGACTCGGCGGCCGTGCTCGCGTACGCGTCGGCCGTGTCGAACGTCGTGATGCCGTCGTCGAGCGCGGCGGCGACGCACTCGCGGGCGGCCTCCTCCGCAACCTGGGAGCCGTGGGTCAGCCAGTTACCGAACGCGATCTCGCTGATCTTCAGGCCGCTACGGCCCAGATGACGAAATTCCATCAGCCTGCCTTCGTGGAGGTTGGGCGGGGGTTCACAGGGGGTCGTCCCCCTTGGCTGGCACTGCCAGGATTTAGACAGTTTTAGGCATAAAATTTGGCGCAGGTTTGTTGCGCCCGACCCGAGGTCGGACTAGATGGCCGCGCCGCGATCCACGCGAGCGGGCGGGATGCGCGACGCGCGCAGCCGCAGGCTCCGCTTGGCGATGTACCAGCTGATTCCCTTGGTGCTCTCGCCCGGCAGCCGCTGCTTGGCCAGCCTGGTCACCATCGCGCCGTGGTAGAGGCTCTCGACGGCGATGATCCCGACGATCGCGAGTTCGATGTAGAGGATCAGCGTCGAGTGCTTGGCCGAGCCGAGCGCGAAGATCGCGATGATCAGCACGACGACGCCGAACAGGATGTACTCGCTCACGACCAGCCGCCGGGAGTCGATGTAGTCCCGGGCGAGCGCGCGCACCGCGCCGCGGTCCCTGGCGGGCAGCGCCCACTCCTCACCCCGGCGCATGGCATCCGACCGGCGCTTCTGCTCGGCCCGCTGGCGGTCACGCCGCTGGGCGGCCGCTTGCTTCTTGTCGGCCGGCGGCGCGGTGTAAGGCTGGCGCCTGGCCCGCTCGACTTCGCTTCGCTTCGGGGTAGGCCTGCCTTTACCCGCCTGCTTGGCAGGTCGATCATCGGCAGGACTGGCCTGCTCGGGTTCCGGGGCGGCGGAGGCGCCGGCGCGACGTCGCAACAACACAGTCTCACCCTACCGGGACGTGCGGACGAACCGCTCAGTGCGATCTATCTAGCTCATGGCTGTGATCTATCTGGCTCATGGCTGTACATCAGTTCAGGCGCGGTGCTCCGGACCCCTTGCCAGCAGCAGGTACCGTGCATTGTCGGCGTGCATTACAGGGCTGCCATGATGACGGGCTAGCCGGTTGGTCATAGGCTGGGAATCCGGCATCTGAGGAAGATCTCCGTTGCTGCACCAAACCGGCCGCTGGCGGCGCGAACTACGGTGTTGCAGCGGTTGAACATGACGAGGGGATGGGCCGCGCGTATGGGCGTGATGAAGAGGGTTTCAACGATCTTCAGAGCCAAGGCCAATAAGGCGCTTGACAAGATGGAAGATCCGCGGGAGACCCTGGACTATTCTTACCAAACCCAGCTTGAGCTGCTGCAAAAGGTGCGCCGCGGCGTCGCGGATGTTGCCACATCGCGCAAGCGGGTTGAATTGCAGATGAATCAGGTGCAGCAGCAGACCGACAAGCTGGATCGCCAGGCGCGTGACGCGCTTGCGGCTGGCCGGGAGGACCTGGCCAGGGAAGCGCTCAGTCGCAAGGGTGGCGTGCAGGGTCAGCTGAACGACCTGCGGGCTCAGTACGAGTCGCTGCAGGGTGAAGAGGAAAAGCTGACTCTGGCCAGCCAGCGGTTGCAGGCCAAGGTGGACTCCTTCCGGGTCAAGAAGGAAACCATCAAGGCCACCTACACCGCGGCCGAGGCAACGACCAGGATCAACGAGGTCTTCACCGGCATCTCCGAGGAGATGAGCGACGTCGGCCTGGCGATCCAGCGCGCCGAGGACAAGACCGAGCAGATGAAGGCCAGGGCGGGTGCGATCGACGAGCTGATGGCATCTGGCGCGCTGAGCGATGCGCTGGGCGGTCCGCCGCCGGACGACATCCAGGCCGAGCTTGACCGGATGGGCGCCAGTCACGGCGTCGACGCCGAGCTGGCCAGGATGAAGGCGGAACTGTCGGGTGGCGGCGAGGCGCCAAGGCAAATCTCGGGTGGTCCGGTCAACGACGCTGTTCCTGGCGACGCCAACCCCAGTTACCCGGCGCAGCAGCCGCACACCGGGGAGGGCCAATGATCATACGGATCATGGGCGAAGGGCAGCGCCGGCTGCCCGAGGGTGCGCTTGAGGAGCTGAACCGTCTCGACGTCGACCTGGAGTCCGCGGTCGAGAAGCACGACGATGCCGCCTTCGGCTCCGCGCTGCGCGCGTTGCTCGAGGCGGCCAGGTCGCTCGGGGAGGCATTGCCGGACGACGCGATTGAGCCTTCTGACCTGATCCTGCCGGGCGAGGGCGCGACGATTGAGGAAGTTCACGAGTTGCTCACCGATGGCGGGCTAATCCCCGGCTGAGCGGACTTGCAGTACTTGGCCCGGGGGAGGACCCACGAAACCACCGAAGATGGGCTCGTGTACCAGGGGAGGTGTACGAGCCCGTTTTGCGGGGGAGAAGCGGGGAACATCACGGGAGCTAGCGATGCGTTTCCTCAGAGAACCTTCTGCAGCGGCGTCGCGGGGTAACGAACTGCCGGGCCAGACCGTTGAACAAGTCATCAGCGAGCTTCGGATGTAATGAAGTAAGTGAGTTCTCGAAGCTGCTGGGACGAAACGGAGGCGGCGCTGATGGCTAGGACCCACTACGCGACGGACAGGGGACTGATCGCGCGGATGGGCGCGACGTTGTTCCTCATCGGATTGGTCTTCACCGCCTTCATCATCGCCATCGTGCTGCTGCTGGCCAACTTCACGAGCGTCTCCGGTGACGGGATCATCTTCATTGCCGTACTGGCCGGAGTAGCGATCTCGTTCGGCTCCTACTACTGGTCAGACAAGATCGCACTGGCCACGGCCGGCGCCCAGCTCGTTACTCCGCAGCAGGCGCCTGAGCTGCACGGCGTGGTCGACCGGCTGTGCGCTCTGGCGGATATGCCCAAGCCCCGCGTGGCGATCGCGCCGACGGACATGCCCAACGCGTTCGCGACCGGCCGCAGCAGCAAGGTGGCCGTGCTGTGCGTCACCGAGGGCCTGCTGCGCCGGCTGGACACCAACGAGCTCGAGGGCGTCATCGCGCACGAGATGTCGCACGTCGCCCACAAGGACGTAGCGGTCATGACGATCGCGTCGTTCCTCGGCATCATGGCGGCGCTGCTGGTCAGGTTCGCCTTCTACTCCGAGCTGTTCGGCGGTGGCGGGCGCGACCGTGGCCGCGGTGGCGGCGGCGGTGACCAGAACACCTTCCCGGTGGTGCTGGCGGTGATGGCGGTCGGCATCGTGGTGTACGCGATCAGCTTCGTGCTGATCAGGCTGCTTTCTCGGTACCGCGAGCTGTCGGCCGACCGGTCCGGTGCCCTGCTGACCGGCCAGCCGTCCGCCCTAGCCAGTGCGCTGGTCAAGGTCAGCGGCGACATGTCGAGGATTCCCACCAGGGACCTGCGCGCGGCCGAGCCGCTGAACGCCTTCTACTTCGCCCCGGCGCTGTCGGGCAAGCAGGGACAGGGCCAGTGGAGCCTGTCCAACCTGTTCTCCACGCACCCGAGCCTGGAGAAGCGGCTCAAGGCGCTGGACGAGATCTCCAAGCAGCTCAGCAGCTCGGGCTCAGGTAGCTAAAACAGCTCGCGGAAGAGGTAGGTGGCCGGTGGGGTTCCTGGACGCGTTGCTCGGCCGCACCAAGCCGGTGCTGCCCAAGCTGGACAACCTGTTCGGCCTGCCGTCGGCGGCGATCACGCTGCAGGCAGCCACCGATTACCTGCCGACCGGCGTCGGCTCGGTCTGCTTCCGCGCCGCCGAGGGCAAGGCCTTCTCCGACATCGAGAAAGATGTCACTGACCTGCTCAACATGGGCGAGAACAAGACTCCGATCAAGGTCACCTCCGATTCCTACGGCTACACCTGGGTCGTCGCCACGCACGCCACCGACGACATCGAGGGGCTGGTCACCGACCTGCATGCGGTGAACTACTCACTGGAGGGCGGCGGGTTCGGACCGCAACTGCTCTGCACGATCCTGGGATTCACCGACCAGGCCAAGCACCCGCTTGGCCTGGTCTACCTGTACAAGCGGGGCACGTTCTACCCGTTCGCGCCCCGCCCGGGCGAGAACCGCGACAATGCGACCGAGTTGCGCATCAAGGGCGTGCTGGTCAACGACCTGAAGTTCGAGTCGGACCTCAGCCGCTGGTTCCCCGTCTGGGGCGCCCCCGGTTTGTAAGCCGGCAAGCCGCCTTACAAACCGGGTTGTGTCTGCCCGGGGGGCGAAGAGTTGGCCGTCGGCCCGCCGGTAAGTCTTCGTGATCACGCTTAGCTGACCTAAATGCCCGGATTTAGAGGAAGACTTGTCGGATCAGGAAGAGTTAGCCGCGGAATTCGGCGGCAAAGTCTTCGCGCAACGAGAA
>DATNFM010000007.1:0-11056 GCA_035606435.1 Streptosporangiaceae bacterium
GGGTGACGGCGGCGGCGCCCCCGGCCGCGTCGCCGCTACATCCAGTCGGCGTGCTTGGGCCAGGCCAGCATGGTCTCGACGACCTCGGGCGGACCCTCCTCGATCGGCACGGCGAGGGTTCCGTACCGGCCCCGGTAGAACATCAGCGGCCGCTGCGGCCCGCAGTCACCCAGCTCATGGACCCGCCCGATCACCACGTAGTGGTCGCCGACCGTGTGCACGGCCTCGATCTCGCAGCTCACCCAGGTCAGCACGCCGTCGATAATCGGCGAGCCAGCCGTGTCTGGCACCCATCTGACCTTCTTGAACCGCTCTGGGTTGCTCCGGCCGAACAGCGTCGCCAGATGCCCCTGGCCTACGGTCAGGACATTGGCGCAGAAGACACCCGCGCGCTCGATCCTCGGCCAGGTCGTCGACGTCTGCGAGGGGCAGAACAACACCAGCGGCGGGTCGAGCGACAGCGCGGCGAACGCCTGGCAGGAGAACCCGACCGGCTCCCCGCCGTCGATCGCCGTGATCACGGTGATCCCCGATGCGAAGTGCCCGAGCACCTGGCGGAACCGCTCAGGATCGGGCTCGAACTTGGTCGGCACGCCTACGTGTTCCACGAACATGCCGAGCACTCAGAACCTGCCGTTAATTCCCGGTGTGGCCAAGTCTTGACGAAAGGTTCGCCGGCCGGGCCGAGGACGCGGCGACCGCGGGACGGCGCGGACCTCCCCCGGGCCGGAGTCGATTCGCGGTGTCTTTCCCCTGCTATAGGGCGTTAGATAGGTGGGGTGAGTTAGGGGGTGTAATGAGCGAGGATTTCGCGGCCGTACTCGGCGGTTTCCGCGCGGGATCGCGCCTTGCCGGTTACCTGCTCGAAGAGCAAATCGGTCACGGCGGGATGGCCGTGGTTTTCCGTGCTCTCGACGAACGCCTGAACCGCCAGGTCGCGCTGAAGATCCTGGCGCCCGCGATCGCAGCCGACGAGGCGTTCAGGCAGCGGTTCATCCGCGAATCACGGGCCGCCGCCGCCGTGGATGACCCGCACATCATCCCGGTCTTCGAGGCCGGCGAGGTCGGTGATGTGCTGTTCATCGCGATGCGCCTGGTGCGCGGCGGGGACATCACCACCCTGATCCGGCGGGAAGGCCCGCTCACCCCGCGCCGGGCGACTGCGATCATCTCGCCGATCGCGTCCTGCCTGGACGCCGCCCACGAGGCCGGGCTGGTTCACCGGGACATCAAGCCGGCCAACATGCTGCTCGATATCCGGTCAGGCCGGCCCGATCACGTCTACCTGTCGGATTTCGGGCTAAGCAAGGCTGCGCTCGAGCTGAGCGCGATTACCGCGACCGGGCAGTTCCTCGGCACGCCTGATTACATGGCGCCGGAGCAGATCACCGGAAAAGCGGTCGACGGCAAGGCCGACCAGTATGCGCTGGCTGTTACCGCCTTTGAGTTGCTGAGCGGGACGCCCCCATTCAGAAACGACGAGCCGATGGCGGTGATCTACGCGCACGCGTCCAGCCCGCCACCGTCGCTGGCCAGGTTGCGGCCGGATCTGCCGGCTGCCGTGGACGCCGTGTTCGGTCGCGCGCTGGCCAAGCTGCCGGGCGAGCGTTACGGCTCCTGCCAGGAATTCGCGGACGCGTTGCGCCGAGCCCTGGACAACGGTGGCTATGACGCCCGGACCGAGCTCAGGCCGGAGACGCCGGTACTGCCGTGGCCGGCGGGTCAAGCTGGACCCGGGCCGTACCCGCCCGCCCAGCCGCGCCGACTCGGCGGCCCGATCGCGGGGATCGCTGCGGCGCTGCTGATCGTGGCAGCGGGCGTCGGCGCGGCGCTGTACCTGATCAGGCCCTCGTCGGGGACGTTGAACCACCACCATCATCATTCCGGCGGCCGGACGACGCCGGTCGACTGGAGCGGCCACCCGACGCCCAGGCCGCTGCTCGTCAACGGCGGCGGCGCCAAGCAGGACGTCGTCGAGGGCGTCGCGTTCAGCCCCGACGGCGAGACGCTGGCGATCGGAACGGTGGGCACCACCTACCTGGTCGATCTCGCCTCCGGCAGTCAGCTCGCCGCATTGACCGACCCCGGCGGCGGCGAGGTTTTGGCCGTGGCTTTCAGCCCGGACGGCGAATTGGCGACCGCCGACAAGAACGGTCACGTGTATCTGTGGAATCCGGCTAACAGCGCGATCATGCCGATCGCCACGCTGTCCGACCCGACCGGTGATGAAATCTTCGCGGTGGCGTTCAGCCACGATGGCGCCATGCTCGCCGCCGGCGATAGCGGCGGCAACACGTATCTGTGGCACGTCGGCGGCGGCCCAGCCGGAGATCCGTTCGGCCATCTGACCGAACCGGCGGGCAGCCGGGTCCAGGGCCTCGTCTTCAGCCCGGACGGCCAGACGCTCGTCACCGGCGACTCCTCCGACAAGGCGTACCTGTGGAAGCTCGGATCCGGTTCGGCCCCGTCCAGCCCCACGGCGACCTTGACCAGCCCGTCCGGCGCGAGCGTGCAGGCGGTCGCCTTCAGCCCGAACGGGCGGACCTTCGCCACTGGCGACGGCAAGGGCAACACCTACCTGTGGTCGGCGGCGGCTAGCGGCCAGTCGGCCAGCCCCGAGGCAACGCTGAGCAACCCAGCCGAGGCTGGCACGTTCGGCGTCGTGGCGCTGGCGTTCAGCCCAGACGGCGCCACGATCGCGACCGGCGGCTACACCGGCCAGACGTACCTGTGGAGCGTCACCACCCGATCCGTGATCGCCACGCTCACCGACCCGGACATCTCGGGCGCGAGCCCGGACGTCCAGGCCGCGGCATTCAGCCCGAGCGGCAAGCAGCTAGCCACGGGCGACACCAACGGCGGCACCTACCTCTGGACCCCAAGCTCAGGCCAGTGATCGCGGTGGTTAGTGCCCGCCGCCCACCGAGAACACGTGTCCCCAAGAACTCACAGCGGTCGTGAACCGGCTCACCCAGGTCGCGTCGTCGACTAGCAGCCCGTCGGTGCCGTACTCGATGTCGAACCCGGCCGGCGTCTGCAGGTAGAACGACACCATGTTGTCGTTCGCGTGCCGCCCGAGCGAGGCGCTCTGCTTGCCGCCTCGGCGCGCGCACCGGTCCATCGCCCGGCCCACGTCATCGAGCGATGCGACCTCCACCATCACGTGAACGCACCCGGTCGGGCTGCTCATCGGGGCCAGCGCCAGCGAGTGGTGCCTGGAGTTAACGCCGAGGAACCGCATCATCGCGGGCGGCCCGCCAGCCGGCCGGCCGAACAGCTCAGGCGCCATCGCCATGGTGTCCCGCAGCCGGAAGCCGAGCACGCCCAGGTAGAACTCCATGGACGCGTCGTCGTCGGTCGCGGGGATTACCACATGGCCCATGCCGTAGTCGCCGGTCACGAAATTAATGCCATATGGGCAGAAAGCTGGGCGGTTGTCTAGGCCCGCCCCCCAGAACGCCTCAAGCTGGTGGCCGGACGGGTCCTCGAACGAGATCATCCCGGCGACCCGACGCGCTGCCAGCTCATCGGGCGTGCCCGCTTTCGCGGGCACGCCGGCCGCCTCCAGCCGGCCCGCCAGCGAGGCCAGATCGGCCTGGGAGCCGACCTCCCATCCCGAGGCGAGCAGCCGGTCGGACTCCCCCGGCACGATGACGAACCTCGCCGGGAAGTCATCCATCCGCAGGTAGACCGCGCCCGGCTCGGGACCCCGGCCCTCGGTCAGGCCGAGCAGCTTGGTGCCGAAGTCGCGCCACGCGTTCGGGTCGGTCGCCTCGATGCGCAGGTATCCCAGTGACCTGATCTCGGTCATTGCGTCCCTCCAAGAAAACCGATGGCCAGGCGATTAAACTCCGCAAATTTTTCTAGCTGAGCCCAGTGACCACACCCGGAAAAGACATGCAGCTGCGCCTTCCTGATCTGCTTGAGCGCGACCAGGGCACCATCCAGCGGGTTGACCCGGTCTTCGCGGCCCCAGATCAGCAGGACCTGGTGGCGCAGCCGGTGCACCTCGCGCCAGAGCATGCCGTCCTCGGCGGTGGCCGGGTCGTAGAAGGACAGGCCGAGCGCCATCATCGCGGCGATCGCCTCGGGCTTGCTGGCCTGCTCGTAGCGCTCGGCGACCAGTTCGTCGGTGATCAGCTTCTGATTGAAGACCAGCGTCCGCAGGAACGCCTCCATCTTCGCCGGGCTCGGTCCGGGCGGCGCCGCGAACTCGGCCAGCCGCTTGACGCCCTCGGTCGGGTCGGGCGCGAACACATTCAGGCTCAGGCCGCCTGGGCCCATCAGGACGAGCTTGCCGGCCCGGTCGGGGTGGCTCAGCGCGAACCGGATCGCGGTGCCGCCGCCGAGCGAGTTGCCGACAAGGTGAACCTTCTCGATGCCGAGGTGGTCGAGCAGGCTAGTCAGTGCGCGGGCACTGAAGGTGAAGTAATTGCCCTCGACCGGCGGCTTGTCCGACTCCCCGAAGCCCGGCTGATCGACCATCAGCGTCCGGAACGACCTGGCGAACTCGGGGAGGTTCTTACCGAAGTTCGACCAGGCGCTGGCGCCGGGGCCGCCGCCGTGCAGGAGTACCACCGGGAGTTCTTCGTTCGGCTCGCCGGCCTCGTGGTAGTGCAGCCTCATCATCGCCGTGTCGGCGAATCGGCCCGTCTCTTGTGCATTCACCACGGGCGGCGTCACAGCATCGCGTCCGCAGCGGGCGGGAGGCCGAACTCGCCTCGGCCGAACGTGGACAGGGCCCGCTCTGGGTCGTTGATCGCGTGGGCACGGCCTGAGTGCACGTCGCGCCAGAACCGCTGGATCGGGGTGCCGTTCTTCAGCGCCCGGCCGCCGGAGTTCTCGAACAGCAGGTCCACCGCGCCGACCGCGCGCTCGGTGCCGAGCACCTGGTCGCGCCTGATCCGCAGCCGCAGCGGCATCGGGATCGGCTCGCCCGCCTGCGCGTGGCCGAGCAGCTCCGTCATGTTCCGCTCGAGCGCCAGCCAGGCCGCGTCGATCTCGGCCGCTGCCCGCGCGACCCTGACCTGAGCGAACGGGTCCTCCGACGCCTTGTGCCCGGCGTAGGCGGTGCTGACTCGCTGACGCTGGTAGTCGATGTGGGCGTCATACGCGCCGGCCGCCATGCCGATGATCGGCGTCGTGATCGCGTAGGAGAAGACCGAGCCGAACGGCACCTTGTACAGCGGCGCGTCGTTGACCTCCTGGCCCGGGCACTTGCACTTGGTGACGTCTCCAAAACCGAGCGAGCGATGCTCTGGAACGAACGCGCCATCCACCACGATGTCGTTGCTGCCCGTGCCGCGCAGGCCGACGGTGTCCCAGACCTCGTCGATCTGGTAGTCGCTGGCCGGCAGCAGGAAGGTGCGGAAGTCGATCGGGTTCTTATCGGCGTCGGTGACGATCCCGCCGAGCAGCACCCATCTCGCGTGCGCGCTGCCGGAGGAGAAGCTCCAGCGGCCGCTGAGCTTGTACCCCCCGCCCTCGGTGACCTGCGCGCGGCCGGTCGGGGCGTAGGACGAGGACATCCTGGTGCTTGGGTCCTCGCCCCAGACCTCGTCCTGGGCGGCCGGCGGGAACAGCGCGAGCTGCCAGGCGTGCACGCCTACGACCGATGACACCCAGCCGGTCGAACCGCAGGCGCTGGCGATCTGGCGAACGGCCTCGTAGAAGGTCACCGGATGAGCTTCGAGCCCGCCGAATCTGGCCGGCTGCAGCAGCCTGAAGAACCCGGCCTCTTCCAGCGCCTTGACCGAGCTGGCGGGAACCTGGCGGGCATCTTCTGCTTCCTGGGCCCGCTCGCGCAGCGTCGGCAGCAACTCGGCGACGGCGTCGAGTACGGGTTGTCCTACCTTGTCAGTCACCTGATTACCTCCCCGCACGGTGTCGGCCCGGGGGACGACCCCCGGAACCCCCGCAGTAGCCCATAGACTAGAACAGGTTCTAGTTTGTGTCATAGTCTAGAGCTATCGCCAAGCGGAGGGGGCGCAGCCGAATGAACGACCGGTACGGGGTCAGGACCATCGACGCCGCACCACTGAGCAACCGGTACGCGCGCGGCTGGCATTGCCTTGGCCTGGCGGAGAAGTACCGGCAGGGCGGCCCGCACGCGGTGAACGCGTTCGGCACCAAGCTCGTCGTGTTCGCCGACAGCAAGGGCGCGCTGCACGTGCTTGACGGGTTCTGCCGGCACATGGGCGGCGACCTCACCCAGGGCACGATCAAGGGCGATCAGGTGGCCTGCCCGTTCCACGACTGGCGCTGGGGCGGCGACGGCAAGTGCGCCGCGATCCCCTACGCGAGGCGGGTGCCGCCGACGGCCAGGACCAGGTCGTGGCTGGCCCACGAAGAGAACAAGCACCTCTTCGTGTGGAACGACCCCGAAGGCAACCCGCCGCCCGAGCACGTGAGGATCCCCCGGATCGAGGGCGTGTTCTCCTCGGAATGGTCGAACTGGACCTGGGACTCGATCCTGGTCGAGAACTCGAACTGCCGCGAAGTGATCGACAATGTCGTCGACATGGCGCACTTCTTCTATATCCACTTCGCGTTCCCGACGTTCTTCAAGAACGTGCTCGAAGGCCATATCGCCACCCAGTACCTGAACACCAAGTCGCGGCCGGACGTCGGGGGCGGCACGCACTACAGCGAGACGACGCTGCGCTCCGAGGCGGCCTACTACGGGCCGTCCTACATGATCGACTACCTGTGGCACGACTACCACGGCATGGTCATGGAGAGCGTGCTGATCAACTGCCACTACCCGGTCACGCCGGACTCGTTCCTGCTGCAGTGGGGCATTATCGTCAGGAAGCCGGCCGGGGTCACCGACGAGCAGGGCGACAAGATCGCGGAAAAGTTCGCCGAGTTCATCGGGCTGGGATTCCAGCAGGACGTGGCGATCTGGATGAACAAAACCAAGATCGACAACCCGCTTCTGTGCGCCGAGGACGGCCCGGTCTACCAGCTGCGCCGGTGGTACGAGCAGTTCTACACCGACGTCGATCAGGTCACGCCGGACATGGTGGAACGGTTCGAGTACGAAATCGACACGACGAGGGCGGTCCAGTCCTGGGAGGCCGAGGTCGCGGCCAACCTCGAAGCGAAGGCTGACTGACGGTGACGGCTGGGTCCTCGGTTACCGGGGTCGGGGTCGATGAGCGGCCCTGGCGGTACACGCCCGTCGAGTGCGCGCAGTGCGGCGTGGTAGTCCGGGTCGCGAAGTTCAGCCTGCAGCACACCAGCGTTCAGTGGACCAGGCAGGCCGTGCTGAGCTGCAGCGAGTTCGCCGCGAACGGCGGTGACTCCGCGCTGATCCCGACGTGTGCCAGCCTGCGGGACAGCATCGAGGACGCGGTCGCCGGGGGCCGGGTGGAAGTCCTTCCTCCATGAATTTGCCGAAGGCGCGGGGGGTGCGGGGGGTCGTCCCCCCGCAGGCAACACTGAGTTCCGGGCGCACCTTTTATCAGGTGCCGGTCGCCGAGGTGATCCGCGAGACGGATCAGGCCTGCTCGATCGTGTTCGACGTGCCGCCGGAGCTGACCTCGGTCTTCAGCTACCGGCCGGGCCAGTTCCTGACGCTCCGGGTGCCGGTCGACGGCGGGGGCTCGGTCGCCCGGTGCTACTCGCTGTGCAGTTCCCCCGTGGCCGGCGATCCGCTCGCGATCGCGGTCAAGAGGATGCCGTCCGGGATCGCGTCGAACTGGATCGCCGACAACGTGAGCGCCGGAACCGTCCTGGACGTGCTCCCGCCCGCCGGGACCTTCACGCCCCGGTCGCTGGACTCCGACCTGCTGCTGTTCGCCGGCGGCAGCGGTATCACCCCGGTGATCTCGATCCTGAAATCCGCGCTGCGGGCCGGTCGCGGCCGCATCGTCCTGATCTACGCCAACGCCGACGACCGTTCGGTGATCTTCGCCCCCGCCCTGCGCGAGCTGCGGGCGGCCGCGCCCAGCCGGTTCGTGGTGACGCACTGGCTCGATGACCTGCTGGGACCGCCCGACGTGACCTCGCTGCGCGAACTGGCCAGGCCGTACTCCAGCTACGAGGCCTTCATCTGCGGACCCGACCCGTACATGACGGCGGTGAAGCAGGCCCTCGCCGAGCTCGGCGTTCCGACGCCCCGGGTGCACGTCGAACGGTTCTTGTCGCTGGCGGAGAACCCCTTCGAGGCGACCGCCGACGTGGGCGGCGTCGCGGCGACGCTGGAAGTCGACCTGGATGACGAGAAGCACAAGCTGGACTGGCCGCCCGGCCAGCGCATGCTGGACGTGATGATCGACGCCGGCCTGGACGCGCCGTACTCCTGCCGAGAGGGCGTCTGCGGCGCCTGCGCCTGCCGCCTGCTCGAAGGCGAGGTAGAAATGGCCCACAACGAGGTACTGGAAGCCGCCGACCTAACCGACGGCTACATCCTCGCCTGCCAATCAGTAGCCCTAACCGACCACATAAGCGTCGACTACAGCTAACCGAACTACGGGGCTACGGTCAGCGCCATCGCGGGGATGGCGCCAGGTTCGCCAACGCCGTTGCGGCCGGCGGCTACCTGTGTGGCTCGGTGCGGATCTTCAGTGGCGAGCGTTGCCGGCCTGCCTCGATGGCCGATCTGAGATCGGCCACGATCCTGCGGGGTTCGACCCTGGTCTGCCTGGGCGTGAAGTTCACGACGATGATCCCGTGCGCGCTCATCAGGCTGCGCCGCGCCATCGTCTTCTCCCATTGCTCGGGTGACAGGTGCCATTCCCTCGAGTCGAGTTCACCCGCGACGCCGGCGTCCTTCCACCACAAGTCAGGCCGGGCCAGGAACTGCGACCCGACGTACAGGTCGGGGTTATACATAGGCTCGGGCAGCCCGCTGCGCTTGACCAGCTGCCGCAGGTCCCCCTCCGCCGCCGACGCGATCCCGTCCGCCACTTCACCGAGCACAGCCCGGAACTGACCGGATTGCCGGGCCGGGCCGGCCTTCAGTTCCTCTGCCAGCTGCGGCACGGTGCACGCGCCGCCCTGAACAGCACTGGCCACCAGCGCCCGCACCTCGCGCACGTCGTGTTCGCCCCGCACCGCGTCCGCCACCGCGCGAGCAGCGGGCGCCCACCGGATCCCGTTCAGCACAAAGCTCTGGTCCGGCATCCGCTTCGTCCGGTGCAACCGCACGAACCCCGTGTCCTGCCGCTTCACCGGAGCCGGGACCAGCACATCGATCACGCCCGTCGCCGTCAAACGCACCCCCTGCTGCCGCAGGCTGACCGGCCCGGTCAGCACGCACCCCGGCCCTGCATACAGCACGGCGGCGATCTCACGCTGACCATCCGCAATCGGTCCGCTACTCCCAAGGTAGATGCCGGGAAGGACCGCCAGCCACGGCCCGCCGGGCCGGATCCGGTGTCGCAACGTGCCCTCAGACCAGCCCGCCGCCAGCACCTGGACCCGGGTAATGAGCCCGCCCTGCTTCCGTAACAGCGCCGCGACCGCGCGGTCGGAGTCTGATTCACGTCTCATGGCGCACATGCTCGCACCTGCCTACGACAGCGCCGCTAGCCGCTTCGCAAACCACCCAAAACGGGCGCAGTAGTTCCCGGCGCCCGCCGGCCAGCAGCAGCGGAGCCGCTCTACTGCAGTAACTTCCCGGGACGGAACTACAGCAGGACGGCACCGCTGTAGCCCAGGGCAACAGCAGGTCCTCTTAGCTGTAGCTGCTTCCCGGGAAGCAACTACGCCAGAGTGGCTCCGCTGCTGCTCAAGGTACTGATTGACCCCGCTGGACGCCTAGCTCAGTGGAACTTGATCTTGACTACGCCTAGTTCGTAGGCGCGGTAGAGGAGGAAGCCGAAGCCGACGGCCAGAGCCGGGTCGAGGAACCACAGCTCCGGGCGGGTGCCGGTGGTAAAGGAGAGTCGCTCGGAGAGCAGGTGGTAGTGCTTGTTGCTGAGCGGGAAGAGCAGCGGGCAGCCCTCGTCGGTGAGCATGTCGCCGACGACGTGCGTGGCGCAGCCGACACCGACCGCCAGCGCGATCAGTGGCAGGCCGATCGTGTTGCCGACGAGCAGGACCGCGCCGACGATCGCGAGGACGTCAGCCGCGTGGCCTCGGATGCCGAACGCGTACAGCCCGCTGGCGATGATCAGCGCCAGGAAGATGCCCAGGCCGATGCGGCCGCCGAGTTCGTGCCGGTACTTCACTCCCAGCCAGGCCAGGATCGTGAAGCCGGCGACGCCGAAGATCGCGTGGGTCAGGTGCCGGTGACCGCCGGAAACCCGGCCGATCAGCCAGGCGACCGTTTTGGTAAAGAAGCCGAAGCAGTGCGCCAGGCTCGAGTTGGGATGGTCAATATCCGGGAGCACAGCGGCGCCGGCCGTGAGCCCGGTCAGGATCGTGAGCTGGGCCTCGGGCATGTGCTTGACGAACAGGCCGACCGCGAGGCCGGCTACCGCCCCGGAGAGGGCATGGGTATGTCCGAGGCACATGTCGTGTGTCTCCAGGGGCGGTTCGGGGTGGCAGCTCGGACATTACTGCCCCGAACTCCCAATCCCGGTCGCGACACGCCTAGCCGAGTTCGTCCCGGGCTTGGGCGAAGGCGGTGGCGGCCAGCTCGAGGTCCTCCATGCTGTGCGCGGCCGAGACCTGGGTGCGGATCCTGGCCTTGCCGAGCGGGACGACCGGGTAGCTAAAGCCGATCACGTACACGCCCTTGGTCAGCAGCACGTCGGCCAGCTGTGCCGCACGGGCAGCGTCGCCGATCATGACCGGGACGATGGGGTGATCACCCGGCAGGATGTCGAAGCCTAGCTCGGACATGCGGCTGCGGAACCAGAGCGTGTTCTCGCGCAGGCGGGCACGCAGGTCGTCGCCGAAGTTCAGGATCTCGAGGACCTTGAGCGAGGCGCCGACGACGGCCGGGGCCACCGAGTTGGAGAACAGGTACGGCCGGGATCGCTGCCGCAGCAGCTCGATGATCTCGGCGCGGCCGCTGGTGTAGCCGCCGCTCGCGCCGCCGAGGGCCTTGCCCAATGTACCGGTCAGGATGTCTACCCGGCCCAGCACGTTGTTGTATTCGGGC
>DATNFM010000008.1:0-13209 GCA_035606435.1 Streptosporangiaceae bacterium
TTAACCCCTTTTTTAGGCATAACGCATTGCGCGGGTTCTCCGCCCCGATCCAGAGCCCGGTCTCGCTCCGGCCCGGTCATGGGAACTAGTCTGCATAGATAGCTCGTTGCTGTAGCGGTAGCTGTTTCGGGCGTGACTGGCTGTGCGAACTCTGGCGAACCGAACAATTCACCTGGCGGGCTGGCGGATCGTGGCGATTTCCCCGGCTACGGTGAGATACGGTGCGTACCAAGATCAAAGGCGCAGGCGGTCGACGCGCTGGTTAACTGCGGCCGCAGACGGACAACGAATCGCTGGGGCGACCGGGCTGGTCGGCTAAGCGGCAGCAGAAAGGGTGCCGGATGGGTCTGCGCGATCTTGTATACCCGCCCTTCTACCGGCTCTACGAACGACGGCTCGGTGCGTCGCTATCCCGATCGAAGGTGCCCAGGCACGTCGGAGTGATGTGCGACGGCAATCGCCGCTGGGCCCGGTCGGCCGGCATCATGGATGTCAGCAAGGGCCACCGCAAGGGCGCCGACAAGATCTTCGAGCTGCTGGGCTGGTGCCGCGATGCCGGGGTCGAGGTCGTCACGCTCTGGCTGCTGTCCACCGACAACCTGGTGTCGAGGCCGGAGTCGGAGATCGAGCCGTTGCTCGGCATCATCGAGGACACGGTGCGCGAGCTGGTCGCCCAGAACTGGCGCGTCAAGCCAGTCGGCGCGCTTGACCTCCTGCCCGCCGAGCTCGCCAATGTGCTCAAGGACGCCGACGACGCGACCGCGAACTATCCGGGTCTGCAAGTCAACGTCGCCGTCGGCTACGGCGGTCGCCGCGAGATCGCCGACGCGGTCCGCTCGCTGCTGACCGAACACGCCAGCAGGGGCACCACGATCGAGGAACTCGCCGAGGTCCTGGACGTAGATCACATCGCCGAGCATCTCTACACGGCCGGCCAGCCCGATCCCGACCTGGTGATCAGGACGTCGGGGGAGCAGCGCCTCGGTGGCTTCCTGCTCTGGCAGAGCGCTCACTCCGAGTTCTATTTCTGCGACGCCTACTGGCCGGCGTTCAGGAAGGTCGACTTCCTCCGCGCTCTCCGCTCCTACGCCGGCCGCCACCGCCGCTTCGGCAACTAGCCAGAACCCAGGCACCCCGTACCCCTGCCCCAACCCAGCAACGCCGGCCCCTGAGCTGCCGTTAAACCCGACCCCCAACCGCAACGTCGGCCCCTGAGCTGCCGTTAAACCCGACCCCAACCGCAACGCCGGCCCCTGAGCTGCCGTTAAACCCGACCCCCAACCGCAACGCCCGCCCTGAGCTGTCGTCCTGGCAGCGGCTACGGACCGGCGTTGCTGTGGCGGATTGCTGCGGCGGCGCTGCAGCGTTGCCTGGCGTCCGCCGGCGCCCGCCGGAGTCTGGGTTCGCCGTGCCGATCTCTGGCCGAGGCCCTAGATAGGCCACACGGTTCCCACAGGCAACTCCGACCTCAGATCTACCTTCATGATCATCTTGCCGACCGGGTGAATATGCCATTTCACCGGGTTTTTTCCAGGTGAATATGCAGATTCACCGGGTTTGTCAGATCGAGCGATAGTCACATTGTCAACGTCTAGCTCATTGGTAACGCACACCACAGCGGCTCGTCACCTGCGGCGGGTCATCAGCAGCAGGTCACAGGCACCGACTGGTCGGCCGCGTCCGGCTGGCCAGATCGAAGGGCAACCCGGCCGCCTCCCCGCACCTTAGTGCTAGCTCAGAGGTCTCTTCGCGTTTGCCCAGTTGAGGCTCGCCTGCGTCAGGAGAATTTCATATTAAAACATGAAAAACACTAGTTAAACTTCACCCAGCATGACGGTTTTGTAGCGTGCCGCTACTTCCGTGTAGTGCCCTGCTGCGGGTACCGTCAACACTGGTAGGCGGTGACACGCCGCCCGACGGGAAGGCCCTCGAGAATCCTCGAGCTCCGAGCCTGCTACGCAGGCGAGATGAGCGATGGGCCGGCGCCCGGCCCGCGCTGGCCGGCCCCGGTCCATGCGACACCTTTGTGCCTAGGGGTGCCGCCAAGGCGATCATTGGAGACTGAGTGGCCACTTCCGCAGCAGCCCGTGCAACGGGTCTGAACACTACCAGCAATCACGACGCGGCGGCAGCAAGCTCAACCGGCTCACAGCCACAGACGAAGAGCACGCGGGCAAAGCGACCCACCAACTCCTCGGCAACCGGTGCTAAGCCCACGACGGCCAGCACCCGCGCCAAGGGTTCGGGCATCGCTTCGAGGCCCGCCTCCGATCGCCGCACCTACGTGCTCGACACCAGCGTCCTGCTCGCCGACCCCGGCGCGATCAGCAGGTTCGCCGAGCACCGGGTCGTGCTTCCGCTGGTAGTGGTCACCGAGCTCGAAGCCAAGCGCAACCATCCGGAGCTTGGTTATTTCGCCCGGGCTGCCTTGCGCCACCTCGATGATCTGCGGGTCGAGTACGGCCGCCTGGACGCCGACCTGCCGGTCGGTGACTTCGGCGGCACCGTCATGGTCGAGCTGAACCACACCGACCCGTCGGTCCTGCCCGCCGGATTCCGTCTCGGCGACAACGACACCAGGATCCTGTCGGTCGCGCGCAGCCTGGCCTCAGAGGGCGAGAGCGTGGTCCTGGTCAGCAAGGACCTGCCGCTGCGGATCAAGGCGGCAGCGATCGGCCTGCAGGCTCAGGAGTACCGGGCCGAACTGCCGCCGGAGTCGGGCTGGACCGGAATGCGCGAGTTCGAGGTCAGCGCGGCCGAACTCGACCAGCTCTACTCCCAGGGCTCGATCGAGTACGCCCCCGCGGCTGAGCTGCCGTGCCACACCGGGCTCGTAATGTTTTCTTCCTGCGCAGGATCTAGCAGCGCGCTCGCCCGCGTGCAGCCAGACAAGAGCGTCAAGCTGGTGCGATGCGATCGCGATGTTTTCGGGCTGCGAGGCCGCAGTGCCGAGCAGCGCATAGCCCTCGACCTGCTGCTGGACACCGACATCGGCATCGTCTCGCTCGGCGGCCGGGCCGGGACCGGCAAGTCCGCGCTCGCGCTGTGCGCCGGACTCGAAGCCGTGCTCGAACGCCGCCAGCACCGCAAGGTCGTCGTCTTCCGCCCGTTGTATCCGGTCGGCGGCCAGGAGCTCGGCTACCTGCCGGGCTCGGAGGCCGACAAGATGAACCCGTGGGCCCAGGCTGTCTTCGACACCCTCGGTGCGGTCACGACCCCAGACGTGATCGACGAGGTGGTCGCCAGGGACATGCTCGAGGTCCTGCCGCTCACCCACATCAGGGGACGCTCGCTGCACGACTCGTTCGTGATCGTGGACGAGGCGCAGTCGCTCGAACGCGGCGTCCTGCTGACCGTGCTGTCCAGGATCGGCGCCGGGTCGCGGGTCGTGCTCACCCACGACATCGCCCAGCGCGACAACCTGCGGGTCGGACGGCACGACGGCGTGGTGGCGGTGATCGAGAAGCTCAAGGGCCACCCGTTGTTCGCCCACGTGACGCTCGTCCGGTCAGAACGCTCCCCAATAGCCGCTCTGGTCACCGAGATGCTGGAGGACGCAACCGGGTAATCCGCATGCGGTACGGTGACGACCGTGCTGCCTGTGTCAGTGATCATGCCGGTCAGGAACGAGGAACGGCATCTTGCCGAATCGGTTCGTTCGGTGCTCAGCCAGGACTATCCAGGCGACCTGGAGCTAGTCCTGGCTGTAGGGCCGTCTAAAGATAAAACCCTTCAGATAGCAGAAAAATTGGCGGGGGACGATTCCCGCGTGTCGGTGGTGGCGAACCCCTCGGGGCAGATCCCGAGCGCCCTGAACGCGGCGATCAAGGCCGCCAGCCACGACGTTCTCGTCCGGGTGGACGGGCACGCGCTCCTGCCACCCGGCTATATCGCCACCGCCGTCCGGACGCTGGAATCCACCGGCGCCGTCAACGTCGGCGGCATCATGGCGGCGCAGGGAGTGAGTCCGTTCCAGCGCGCCGTGGCCTGGGCGATGACTTCACCGGCCGGCGTCGGCTCGGCCAAGTACCACACCGGCGGCAAGCCGGGCCCGGCCGAGTCCGTCTACCTGGGTACCTACCGGCGCTCGGCGCTCGAAGGCGTCGGCGGCTGGGACGAGAGCTACCTGCGTGCCGAAGACTGGGAGCTGAACCATCGGATCAGGGAGGCGGGGGGCCTGATCTGGTTCCAGCCGGAAATGAGAGTCAGTTACCGGCCCAGGGCTACTCTCGGCGCGCTCAGCTCGCAGTATTTCCACTACGGCCGCTGGCGCCACGTGGTCGCCCGGATGCACGCGGGCACCATCAACCCGCGCTACCTGGCGCCGCCCGTCGTAGTCGGCGCGATGCTGGTCGGTGCGGTGGCCGGTCTCGTCGGCCTGCTGTCCCTCGCGGCCGGTGCCGGCGGCCTGTGGCCCGATCTGCTTCTCGTCGGCTTCGCCGCGCCTCTGCTTTACCTGCTCGGCGTCCTAGCCGTCACCGCGACGGCCGCGAAGTCTCTGCCCGGCCGGTCGTTGCTGGATCTGCCGCTGGTCCTCGCCACCATGCACGTCTCGTGGGGCGTGGGTTTCCTCACCAGCCCGCGCCACCTTGTGCCCGGCCGCAGCGGGCCCAACCGACCTTCTCCAGCCAATCAGGGCGCCGCGCGAAATGGAGCGGCAGCGTGAGGGTCGCCGTCTTTACCGGGTCGTCGGCGGGCCTGCCTGCCCACGCGGCCGCTGCGGCGGCATTCACCACCAGCCTCGTCGAGGCCGGTGTCGGCATCGTCTACGGCGGCGCGAGCGTCGGGCTGATGGCCGTCGTCGCCGATGCGGCCCTGGCGGCGGGCGGCGAGGTCATCGGCGTGATCCCCGAGCACCTCTTCGACAAGGAAATCGCGCACGCCGGCCTGACTCGTCTCGACACCGTCGTCGGCATGCACGCCCGCAAGGCCCGCATGTCAGAACTCTCCGACGCCTTCATCGCCTTGCCTGGCGGCGCGGGCACGCTGGAAGAGTTCTTCGAGGTATGGACCTGGGGCCAGATCGGCCTGCACGTCAAGCCGGTCGCGATCGCCGACTTCGACGGCTTTTACCAGCCGATGATCGCCCAGCTCAGCCTCATGGTCGCGTCCGGCTACATCTCGCAGGCGTATCTGTCCAGGCTGGGCGTAGTCCGTACCGCTGATGAGTTTCTCCGCTTCATCGCTGACTACCAGGCGCCCCCGCTTAAGTGGACGGACGGGCTGGCCGCGTCCGAGGACGGGGCCAGCCCCGGAATTGCCTAGCTGCCGGCTGGTCCTACTAAGAGTCCGGGCTGAGCAGCAGGGATTCGGCGATCCGAAGATCTCCCGCGTAGGTGATCTTCAGGTTCCGCTCGCTGCCGGCCACGGCCCTGACCGGAACCTCGGGCAGGTAGCGCAGCACCATGCCGCAGTCATCCGTCGCGCTGAACGTCCCGGCGGCCAGGTCAGCGGCGGCGAGCTCATAGGCGCGGCGTATCACCGACAGCCTGAAGCCCTGCGGGGTCTGGCACCGGCCAAGCGACTCGCGCGGCGGGATCGACACCATCGTCCCGTCCTCCAGCCGCACGATCGTGTCCGCCGTCGGCACTACGACGCCCAGAGCCTCGTGCTCACCCAGCCCGGCCACGCAGTCGGCGATGATCCGCTGGTCAACCAGCGGCCGGGCCGCATCATGAAACAACACGTTGCAGTCCAGTTCCGGTGGTGCCGGGTGGGCTAGACGGGGCTCGCCAGCGGGCCGGTGCGGTGGGAGGCGATGGGGTTCGCCGGCTGGGGGATGCGGGGAGCCGGCGACGGGCGGATCATTCGAGAGGAGGTCGATCGCGCAGCGGGTCGATCCCGGGCGATCCGCGCCGCCGGCGATGATCCGCCGGAGCTTGCCGTACTTGTCGCTCAGGATGCTCGCGGCCACGTCAACGTAAGCAGCCGGCATGACGACGATCATGTCGTCGACACCCGGAGCCTGCTCGAACGCGGCAACCGAGTGCTCAAGCAACGTGCGCCCCGCCAGCAACTGCAACTGCTTAGGCAGTTCGCCGCCGAGCCGGAGGCCAGAGCCGCCCGCGAGCACCACCGCGACCGTTCGCATGATCGGACCCTATCGACCCCGCCCCCAGCCACGGCGCCAGCGCCCGAGGGTCGCGGGCTTCAGGCCAGCGCCCGAGGGTCGCGGGCACCAGGCCAGCAACAGCGGCGGGTCAGCGCTGTCGCGACCTCCCAGAGGCGAGCAGCAGCGTTGACCCTGGGACGTTGCGCGGGCAACGGTTCCGGGTCAGCGCTGTAGTCGGCTCTCGGGACCAACAGCAGCGTTGACCCTGGGACGTTGCAGTTGCGGGTCCTGGTCGCTGGCGCACGACGGTCAGCGACCGTCCCGAAGGCAATTCGTGGATCATTCCGGGCGGGAGTGGCGTATTGGATGACAGATCCTCGTTGCGCAAGACGCGCCGGGTTTTCGCGACGCATTGGAACCGCGTTCCTCACTAGTACCCTGGGTAATTGATCGATTGTGATTGGTAGTACGCCAAATTGCCATGGCGGGAGGCCGTGATCTTTCCTGGATCAAGGCGCGCTGCCGGCGACACCGCGGTCAGCGGTGTCGCTACTGCACCGCAGGTCAACCAGGCCGGTGCCGGTGATTCTGGCGACGTTGGCGCGGACACTGAACCGTTGGCCGCGACCAGGCGATTTACTCAATTCGCCGGACGGCCGATCAGCGATTTCACCCAGCCGCTGCGGGTGCCCCAGAATCTGGTCGACCTTTCTGGCAGCGGCAGCCGCGCGGCTCGCCAACTCGGCGATCTCGCGATCGAATTGATCCGAGCGGGCCGGACCTGGTCGCAACGCCTGCTCGCCTGGGCGGCCGAACGGCCGGTCGCGCCTAATTCTGTCACCGCCATCGCGCTGCTGGCCGCATTGTGCGCGGCGGCGTGGTTCAGCGGCGGATCCGCCGGCGATGACCTCCGGGGTTTTCTCGCGGTGGGTGTCTGGGCGCTAGCGCGGGTTTGCGCGCGGCAACTGGCGGTGGCCACCGCGCAGCGCGAGTCCGCCGGAACCAAGCCGGTAACTGGCAAGGGCGCCCAAGCGTCAAAGCGGGCCCGCCTGGCGATTAGCACCGCAGTTGGTCACGCGAAGCCTGGTCACGCGAAGCCTGGTCGCACTGAGCCTGGTCGCACTGAGCCTGGTCGCACTGAGCCTGGTCGCACCGGGCCTGGTCGCACCGGGCCTGGCCGCACTGAGCCTGGTCGCACCGGACCTGACTACGCGCCTGCGCACACCGACTGGCTCGTCCTGCCTGCCTTCAACTGGACCCCTGACCACCCCGAGCCGACGGCCGACCGGTCCGAGCGGTTCTTCGACCGGCGCTGGCCAACCGCGCCGCCGTTCCGCCGAGCCCAGGCGACCTCCGCGACCGAAACCAGCACGGCCGCGACCGCCGCCGCCGCCCCGACCGCCGCCGCCCCGACCGCCGCCGCCCCGACCGCCTCAGCCCCGAGCGCCCCAACTGCTACAACCGCGACCGCCGATGCCGCTGTTATCCACTCCGCGACCGCGACCGGAACTGGGGCCGACTCGACTGCGTCCGCGATTACCGTAACCGGTGCCACCGACACTGCCTCCGGCATCGTCCCGGCGGTCGGCGGCGATGCGACGGCGCAGCTGGCTGAGTCGGTTCGGAAGTTCGCCTGGCTGGCTTCGGTGTGCACTCGGGCGGCCGAATGCGCGATCTACGGCGGGATGGCGGCTGGAGCGGTAGCCGCGGGCTGGCAGGGCACCTGGTCGTTCGCCATCGTCATCGTGATCTTCGTCTGCGCCGCCGATATCGCCCAGACCTGCAGCCGCGCCGTCGCGGCTCGCTCTCCTATGGCCGCACCCGCCGCGCCCGGGCACTCCCAGGCACTGCCGCCGCAGGCACTGCCGCCGCAGGCATTCCCGCCGCAGGCATTCCCGCCGCAGGCACTCCCTTCGCAGGTACCTCGGTCGCAGGCACGGGCGGCGCGGGCCCGGCTGGGAGCAGTGCTGACCGTGCCGGCCGGGGCCAGGGTCCTGCTGGCCGCGTTCTTGCTGGTCGCCTACAGCCCGCGGATGGCGCTGTTCGCGGTGCTGGTGATCACCGTCTTGTCGCTGATCCGCAGCATCTTCCGGGCCGCCCGGGCCTGGCGCGAAACAAGGACCGCCGCGGCGGCGCAGGCGTCGCCCAAGACCGTCCTTGCGGCCGCGACGGCAGGCCAGGACGTCGTGCTGGCCTGCCGGGATGATGGCGCGCTGGCCCGGTGGACCGGCCGCTGGCTGCTCGGGAACCTGATGCCGCTGCCGCCCGCCCTCGCGGGCCTGACCGCCATCTTGCTGCTCGGCTGGGTGGGCATGCGGCAGTTGCCTGGCGTGGTCGCGTTCACGCCGATCGTGGTGCTGCTGCTGGCCGCGCCGGGGTCCAGTCATCCGCATGACGGTCGGCTCGACTGGCTGGTCCCGGTTGTGCTGTGCTTCGGGCAGTTCAGCTTTCTGGCCGCGCTCGGGCCCGCTCGCTCGGTGCCGTATCCGATTGTGTTCGCCGCCTGCTCCATGACGGCGATTTGGTTCGCGGGTCTGGTAGCCGGCCTCAACTATCCGCCCAGCCCGGCAACGGCAACTCAGCCAAGGCCGGCCCGGCCATCCGCAGGCCCAGGCAAGACAGGCGCGGGCGCGGCCGGTCCGACGCCGGTCCTGGCGAGCCGCAAGCAGCGCATCAAGCAGATAATCGCGAGGAAACAGCCGCCCGGCATGCACCGGATTGGCTGGGAGGGCCGGGTCTGCTTCATCGCCGTGGCGGGCATGTTCGGTCTGACGACGTTCGGGTACCTTGGGCTCTCAGTGTGCCTCGCCGCACTGATCGGCCGAAATGCTCTTGTCCATTACCTGAAACCAGGGCAGGACCGAAAGCCAGGGCAGGACCGAAAGCCGGGGCAGGATCTGAAGCCAGGAGAGGAACAGCGTCTGTGATCGGAATGGTGCTGGCCGCGGGCCAAGGCAGCCGGCTTCGCCCTGACACCGACGCCCTCCCCAAGGCCCTGCTGCCCGTCGCCAGCGACACCACGATCCTGGACATCGCCCTGCGCAACCTGGCCGCCGCCGGCTCGGCTGAGGTCGTCATCGTGGTCGGCTTCGCGGCGCACGCTATCGCCGACCGGGTGGCCGGGTTCGAAGCCAGCTACGGCATCGAGATCACGCTCGTGCACAACGACCGGGCAAAGGAGTGGAACAACGCCTATTCGCTCTGGCTGGCCCGGGAGTTCTTCGGCCGGGGCGTGCTGCTCGTCAACGGCGACACCGTGCACCCCCTGAGCGTCGAGAAGTCGCTGCTGGCCCAGCTCGCCGGTCAGCCTGTGCCCGCGCCCCCGCCCGGCCGGCTCGTCATCGCGATCGACGATGTCAAGGAGCTCGCCGATGAGGAGATGAAGGTCACGCTCGACCAGGCCGGCCTGATGACCTCGATCACCAAGCTGATGGACCCGGCGGACGCGCACGGTGAGTACATAGGCGTCACGCTGATCGAGTCCTCGGCCGCTGCCGGGCTCGCCGACGCGCTGGAGAGCACCTGGCGGCGCGACCCGAACCTGTACTACGAGGACGGCTTCGCCGAGTTCGCCCGCCGGGGCGGCGCCGTGCTCGCCGCGCCGATCGGCGTCGTCGACTGGGTCGAGGTCGATAACCACGCTGATCTCGAGCGGGCCAGGTCGATCGCGCCCCGAATGATTAGCAAACACCGGCCGTTCGAGCTGCGGGCGGACGCACGCAGATCGAACGGCTAGTCTCGCGTCATGCCGCTCTTGGCGCGGATGCTCGCGGCACCGCTCGCTATCGACGTCCGTTCCGGCGCGATCAGCGGCCTCGGCACGCTGCTGGCCGACCGCCGGATCGCGGTCGAGGGGCGGGTGGCGGTCGCCGTCGGGCCCGGTCAGGGCGAAGAGATAGCGGCCGAGCTCAACATCGGCGCGGCCGAACTCTTCCAGGTCAAAGACGGCAGCCACGATGCCGCCGTCGCACTCGGCAAGGACCTGCGAGCCAGCAACTACGAGGCGGTCGCCGGGATCGGCGGCGGCAAGACCATCGACGTCACCAAGTTCGCCGCGCACATGGCCGGCATCCCGATGGTCTCGGTCGCGACCAGCCTCGCCCACGACGGCATCGCCTCGCCGGTCAGCACGCTCGCCCACGAGTCCGGTAACGGCTCCTACGGCGTGGTGCCGCCGGTCGCCGTGGTCGTCGACCTCGACCGGGTGCGCCGCGCGCCCAAGGGGCTCGCGACCGCCGGCATCGGGGACGTGATCAGCAACCTGTCCGCGATCGCCGACTGGGAGCTTTCCAGCGTCGATACCGGCGAACCGATCGATGGGCTCGCCGTCGCCATGTCCAGGTCAGCCGCTCACGCCGTGCTCAACCAGCCGGGACCGGCCAGCAGCGATGAGTTCCTCACCGTGCTGGCCGAGGCCCTGATCCTGTCCGGCATGGCCATGGCGGTGGCGGGCTCGAGCCGGCCGAGCAGCGGCGGCGATCACGAGATCATGCACGCGATCAACGAACTCTTCCCCGGAACGGCCAGCCACGGCGAGCTCGCCGGAATCGGCGCGCTGTTCTGCGGCTACTTGCGAGACGACCCGCGGCAGTTCGCGGCACTATCGTCTTGTCTGCTCCGGCACGGCCTGCCGAGGCTCCCCGAACAGGTAGGCCTGACCGCCGAGCAGTTCGCCAGGGCGGTCGTGCACGCGCCGCAGACCCGCCCGGGCCGGTACACGATCCTTGAACGACTCGCGATGTCGCCGGCGCAGGTCGCACAGCGAGTGGAGGACTATGTCAGCGCCATCGCTGGCTGAGCTTCGGTCCAAGGGCCAGCCGCAGGCGGTAATCGACCGGCTGAACGACGAACACTGGTTCGGCCGGCTGTACATGCGCAAGGTGTCGCCGTACGCCACCTGGGTGTTCGCCCGGCTGGGCTGGTCACCGAACGCGGTCACGCTCGCCTACATCGCCTGCGGGATCGCGGCCGGCGTCGTGATCGCGTTCGGCGGGCTGCTCACCGCCATCATCGGCGCGGTACTCATCCAGGGTTACCTGCTCTTCGACTGTTCCGACGGCGAGCTGGCCCGGTGGTCGGGCCGCACCTCGGCGGGCGGCATCTACCTCGACCTGGTCGGCCATTACCTGGGGGAGAGCGCCCTGCTGGTCGGGCTGGGCTTCCGCGCCGAGGGGCACCTGACCACCTCAGGCAGCTACGTCACGGCCGGCCTGGCGGCCGCGCTGCTCGCGATGATCGTCAAGGCCGAGACCGACAACGTGATCGTGGCCAGGGCCAAGCAGGGCCTGCCCGCCACCCACGCCGACGCGGCGCTCGCCCCGACCGGTTCACGCATCGCGCTGGCCCGCAAGCTCGCCAGCGTGCTGCGGATTCACCGGATCACCCAGGCGGTCGAGCTGTCGGTGCTGGTGCTGACCGCGGCGATCGTCGATGAGATCCGGGGCGGGCTCACCGCTACCCGCGTCCTGATCCTGGCCTGCCTGGTCGTCGCGGCTCTCATGGTGGTAGCTCACCTCGTGGCAATCATGGCTTCCCGGAGACTGCGCTGAAACGGCCGAAGGAGCGGGGGGAGCGGGGGGTCGTCCCCCCGCAGGCCACACTGAAGCTATCGATTGTGATCTTGACTATGGGCAACCGGCCCGATGAGGTCACCAGGGCCATCGAGTCCACCGAGCCGCTGCGCGCGGCCGGGGCCGAATTGATCGTCGTCGGCAACGGCGCCGAGCCCCCGCCCCTGCCCGACGGCCGTTCGACGGGGGTCAGGCTGCCGGAAAACCTGGGCGTGACCGGGGGCCGCAATGCGGGCGTTCGCGAGTGCACCGGCGACATCGTGATGTTCCTCGATGACGACGGCTGGTATCCAGCCCCGGCCGCGCTCGGCGAGCACCTCACCGAGCGGTTCGCCGCCGATCCGAGGCTGGCCGTCATCTCATTCCGGGTACTCGACCCGGACGGTGGGACCGGCCCGCGCCACTACGTGCCCAGGCTGAGGGTCGGTGATCCGGCACGCTCCTCGGTCGTCACCACGTTCGCCGGCGGTGCCTGCGCGATCAGGCTTACGGCGTTCGAGGAGGTCGGCGGGTTCGGAGAGGCGTTCTTCTTCGGGCACGAGGAAACCGACCTGTCCTGGCGGCTGATCGAGCACGGTTACCGGATCGAGTACGACGCCGAAGCCACCATGTGCCATCCGCCGGTCAGCAACGCCAGGCACTCGTTCTGGTACCGGACCGAGGCGCGCAACCGGGTCTGGGTGGCCAGAAGGAACCTCCCCTGGCCGTTCGCCGCCGTGTACCTAGCCGACTGGATGGCCCTCACCGTGCTCAGGGAGCGCTCCGCCAGCGCGCTCAGAGCCTGGTTCAAAGGCTTCGCCGAAGGCTGGCGCTCAGACCCCGGCCGCCGCCAGCCGGTCTCGCTGCGCACGGTCTGGCGCCTGACCAAGGCCGGCCGCCCGCCCGTGATCTAGCCAGGAAGAGCGGCTAGCGGCCGCCGAGTGGCCCAGCGAACGCTCCAGCGTCCCGGCACACGTTGGCATGGGCCGAGATCCCGCCGTACTTCTTCGACAGATGCGACAACGGCGCCGGCGACGACGGCTTCGAGGTCGAGGTCGAGGTCGGGGACGCCGACCCGCGACTCGACTCCGGCGTAGCGGTCCGATCCTGGGCCCGGGGATGCGCGTGATGCCCGCCCCTATGCCGAGCAGGCAGCTTCCGGTCATGCGCGATCGCCCTGAACAAACTGGTCGCGTTCGGCGCCCACTGCACCCAGTCCGGATTCTTCGGATAGGCCACGACGGGCACCTGCACGAAATGCACCTGGCTGAGCTTCAGCCCCTGCACGCCGCGAGCCAGGGAGATGAGGGCACCTTGACTCAGCCGGTTATCGGTGGTCAGCGAGGACGCGATGTCGGAGACCACCTTGAACAGCCGAGCCGGGTTGCCGAGCAGATTCGACCGCTTGACCTCCTGGGCCAGCGAGGCCATCAGGAACTGGTCCCGCGTAATCCGCTGCAGGTCAGAACCTACCCCGATGTACCTCACCCGCCAGTACGCCAGCGCCTGCGCCCCCCAGACGTGATGGACGCCGCTGGTCAGATGCAGCTTGGAGTGCGTGTCGTGGATCGCGAACGGCAGGCAGAGCCTGACCCCGCCGAGGTCGTT
>DATNFM010000009.1:0-21121 GCA_035606435.1 Streptosporangiaceae bacterium
GGTGCGCTGGGTGCACGGCGTGGCCAGTGACCTGCCGCCGATGCAGGCCGATCTGGCCGCGATGACCGCGAACGTGGCCCAGGAGATCGTGACCGATGAGGACTGGGACGCGACGCTGCGGGCCGCCTTCGACCGGCTGCGCCCCGGCGGCTATCTCGTCTTCGAGACCAGGGACCCGGCTCGGCAGGCCTGGCTCACCTGGGATCGAGAACACTCCTACGGGCGGTTCGACCTGCCCGGCATCGGCGTGGTCGAGCAATGGTTCGAGCTCGCGGACGTGACCGGGGGTCTGGTGACCTTTAGCGGCGTCTACATCTTCGAATCCGACGGGCTGCGGCTGACGCCGAGTTCTTCGTTGCGTTTCCGAGATCGTGAGGAAGCCGCGGCTTCGCTGGCAGCGGCGGGATTCGAGCTGACCGGGATCCGAGACGCGCCCGACCGGCCGGGTTCGGAGCTGGTGTTCGTGGCGAGCCGCCCCGGCTAGGCCTGAGTGCCCGGCCGGACCAGGCCGTGTTCATAGGCGTAGACGACCGCCTGCACTCGGTCTCTTAGCTGGAGCTTGCTGAGCATCCGGCCGACGTGGGTCTTCACGGTCGTCTCGGCGACCACGAGCCGCGCGGCGATCTCCGCATTCGACAGCCCGGCGGCGACCTCGATCAGGATCTCCCGCTCACGAACCGTCAGTTCGGTCAGCTCGGGCGGCTCGGCGACCGGTCCGGTGGCGGTGGCACTGCCACCTGGCGTCGGCAGATGAGGGAGGAACGCGTCCAGCAGCCGGCGGGTCACGCTGGGCGCGACTACCGCGTCCCCGCTAGCGACCGCCCGAATCGCGGCCAGCAGGTCTGGCGGCGGCACGTCCTTCAGCAGGAACCCGCTGGCCCCTGCCCGCAGCCCCGCATAGGCATACTCGTCCAGGTCGAACGTGGTCAAGATCAGTACCCTGGTCGCCGTCGCCGATTCCGTGATGCGCTTGGTCGCCTCGATGCCGTCCATGCCCGGCATCCGCACGTCCATCAGCACCACGTCCGGGCGCAAGGCCGACACCATCTGAATCGCGCCCGCCCCGTCGCCGGCCTCGCCGACCACGGTCATGTCCTCCTGCGCGTCCAGGACCAGCCGGAAACCCAGGCGCAGCATCGGCTGGTCATCGGCCAGCAAGATCGAGATTGTCACGCACTCTCCTTCTCGACGCGCAGCACCGTCCGCACCCGCCAGCCGCCGCCGGGCCGTGGGCCCGCGCTCACCTCGCCGCCGAACACCGCCGCCCGCTCCCGCATGCCCGTGATTCCGTGCCCGCCGCTCACGCCGGCCCGGCCCGGTGACCGGGCCAGCCCGGCCCCATCATCGCTAACCTCAAGTTCGATCTCGCCGTCCCGGTACTCCAGGCCGACCGCCGCCGCCGACCCCGCCGCGTGCTTGAGCGTATTGGTCAGCGCCTCGGTGATCATCCGGTAGACGGCCAGCTGTGCGCTCGGCGGCAGCGAGAACGGCTCCCCGGCGACGGTCAGCTCGACCGGCAGGCCGGCCGCCCGGAAGGTCCCGAGCATCTTGCCGAGATCGGCCAGCGTCGGCTGCGGGCCCTGCTTCGATTCCGCGGGCTGCCGCAATACGCCGAGCAGCCGGCGCATCTCCGTCAGCGCTGTCCGCCCCGTGGCCGATACCTGCCCCATCAGCTCGACCGCCTGATCGCCGTCGTTCTTGGCGGTATATACGGCGCCATCGGCCAGGGCGATCATCACCGCGATGTTGTGCGCGACGATGTCGTGCATCTCCCGCGCGATCCTGGCCCGCTCGGCCGAGGCGGCGAGCTGGACCTGCTGCTGCCGTTCCCGCTCGGCCTGTTCGGCTTGCTCGCCCCGCGCGGTGGCCTGGGCCTGCCGGTTCGTGCGCACGTAGTACCCGAGCAGCCCGGCGATGCCGAGTAGCCCGCTCGCCAGGGCCCAGACCACCACCTCGTGCACGGGGGGCGACACGCGCGTGCCCGGAGTCTTGATCTGCCCGATCCCGAACACGATGCCGAGCTCCAGCAGCACCACGGCGGCCAGCACCAGCGCCGGTCGCGAGTAGGCGGCGATTGTATAGAAGATGATCACGAACGACAGGAAGTCGGTCACCTGCGCGTTCGTAACCAGCTGCACGATCGCGGGCGCGGTGATGACCAGCAGCACGGCGAACGGCCAACTGCGCCGCCACACGAGCGGGACCGTCATCGCGAGAACCAGCAGGAGCGCTACCGCCGGATCGCGGCCAGACACGCCGGTGAACGGCGGCAGCGACAGGGCGAACACGACCGCGGCCAGCACCGCGTCGGTCACCAGCGGATGGCCGCGGGTGGAACCGAGCACGGTGTCTCTGGCCGCGAGAAGTCGGTTTGTCATCGGTCTAGAGGCTAACGGGAGAATCATGCAACCGGGTCAGGCGTCGCGCCGCTTGAGCAGCACCGCCGCGATCGCGACGACCGCTGCGATGTAGCCGGCGAACAGGGCCAGCCCGGTCCACGGAGCCAGGAACCCTGACGTGTGCCGGACGAACAAGATGGCCTGGCCGGCGCTGCTGGGCAGGTACCTGGCGAAGTGGGCGGTCCAGGTGGCCGGCAGCAGGTTGGTCACTACCGGGAGCACCAGCATGATGCCGGCCAGCGCGCTGATCGCCACTGCCGTGTTCCTGACCACGGCGCCGATCGCCAGTCCGAACAGGCCGGTCAGCATGAGGTACAGCCCGGTGCCCGCGACCGTCCGCAGCACGCCTGGCTGGCCCAGCGAGATCCCGGCCCCGGCGTGCCCCAGAATCGCCATGCCGATCCCGAACGAGATGAACACGGCGATCTCCGAGATGATCAGCCCGACGAGCGCGAAGACGCCCAGCTTGGCCCACAGCACCGGCAGCCGGGTCGGCACCGCCGTCAGCGACGCCCTGATCATGCCGGTCATGTACTCGCCGGTCGCGGCCAGGCCGCCGAGCACGCCGATGGTCAGCGGCGCCAGGTACGCACCGTACAGGCTCAGCGTGACCTGGTTGAAGCCGAGATGCTTGCCCGCCGTGACATGGGCGGCGGCGATCGAGCTCAGCAGCACGGCAATGCCGATCGTGGTGACCGCGAAGATCGAAAGCGTCCACCAGGTCGACCGCAGCGACCTCAGCTTGATCCACTCCGAGTAGGCAACGCGGGCCTGGGTCAGCCGGATCGGTGTCGCTACCGTGGTCATCGGGTGCTCCTTCCGCTGCCGGTCATTCCGGCGGCCGCAATTGCCTGGTACTCCACGTCGTCCTTAGTGAGTTCCATGAACGCCTCCTCCAGCGAGGCGTTGCGCGCGGTCAGCTCGAACAGCGCGATGCCGTGCGCGGCTGCCTGCCGGCCGATCGTCTCGGCGTCCAGTCCCTCCACCTCCAGCACCCCGGTCTGCGCCGAGGTGATCCGCACTCCCGCCCCGGCCAGCACGCCCGACAACTGCGCCGCCTGCGGTGACCGCACCACGACGCTGTGGCGCGACTGAGCGGTCAGCTCGGCGATGGACACGTCGGCGATCAGCCGGCCGCGGCCCACGATGATGACCTGCTCGGCGGTCAGCGCCATCTCGCTCATCAGGTGCGAGGAAACGAAGACCGTGCGCCCTTCGGCTGCCAATCCCTTGAGCAGGTTTCTGATCCAGTGGATGCCTTCCGGGTCAAGACCGTTGACCGGCTCGTCCAGGATCAAGGTGGCCGGATCGCCGAGCAGCGCGGCCGCGATGCCGAGCCGCTGGCCCATGCCCAGGGAGAACGTCCCGGACCGGCGTCCCGCCACCTCCGTCAGCCCGGTGATCGCGATCACCTCATCGACCCGCCGCCGGGAGATGCCGGTCGTGGCGGCCAGGGCCAGCAGGTGCTCACGGGCGCTGCGGCCCTTATGGACCGCCTTCGCCTCGAGCAGCGCGCCGACCTCGCGCATCGGCGCGGCGTGCGCGGCGTACTTTCGGCCGTTGACGGTCACTTTCCCGGCCGTGGGGGCATCCAGCCCGAGAATCATCCGGATGGTGGTCGACTTGCCCGCCCCGTTCGGACCGAGAAAGCCGGTCACGGCTCCTGGGCGCACGGTGAAGGTCAGGTCGTCGACCGCTGTCTTGTCGCCATACCGTTTGGTAAGGCCTTTTGCTTCAATCATGAGCCTCACGCTAGGCAGCGGCGAGCAGATGCGCGCCGGCCGCAAGAACGCACTCCGCCTCGCCCCGGCTGGTACCTGAGAAGTACCGAGTACTCCGCAAGTCGCATCTGACATGGGAGCCAGTAGCCGAGCGCATCGGGCTGGCCCTGGATGAGAGGACCGCGCCGACGACCCCGGGGCTCGCTGGTCTTTGTCAGTCCTTCAGCTTGGCGAGTTCGATCACGGTGGCCAGTACCTCATCACCGGCCCCCCCGAGATTCCCCGCGGCGAAAGGCGGCTGCGGGTCGTACTCGATCATGAGCTGCATCGCCTTGGCGGTGGTCTGGTCTGTCAGCAACTCGGCCAGCCGCAGCGCCATGTCGATGCCTGCCGAGACACCGGCGCCGGTGATGATCCGCTTGTCCAGATGCTCAACCACCCGCTGACTGGCCGGAACCGCGCCGAGACCGGCGAGTTCGGTGGTCGCGCTCCAGTGCGTGGTCGCTTCGAGCCCGGGCAGCAGCCCGGCGGCGGCGAGCACCATGGACCCGGTGCAGACCGAGGTGGTGAACTTGCTGGTCTCATGGGCCTTGCGGACCCAGGACAGGATCGGCTCGTCGGCGAGCAGGGCGCGGGTGCCGATCCCGCCGGGCACCACGACCACATCGGGGTCGGGCAGTTCGTCGAAGCTGGCGTCCACGGTCAGGCCTAGGAAGCCGTTCTCGGTCCTGACCTCGCCCTTGCGATGACCGACGAAGGTGACGCTCGCATCGGGCAGGCGCTGGAGCACCTCATAAGGCCCGATCGCGTCCAGGGCCGTGAGGCGAGGAAACAGGGCAACGGCGATACGCATTCTGGATCTCCTTTATTTCAGTGGGCGGTTGTGAATCGGTCCCGGTAGGTGTCGGGCGGCACTCCGAGCTGGGCCTGGAACGCCCGGCGCATGGTCTCTGCGGTCCCGAAGCCGACCCGGCGGGCGGTGACCTCGACCGTTGCGTGCTCCTGCTCGAGCAGTCGCCTAGCGGCGTCCACCCTGACCCTGGTCACGAAGGCGGCCGGAGTGGTGCCGAGTTCCACGCGGAAGCAGCGCTGCAAATGGCGCTCGCTCATCCCGGCCCGGTCGGCCAGCACCGCGAGCCGGTGATCGCCGCCAGGCTCGGCGTGCACGGCCCGGACGACTCGGGCCAGCGCACCCCGCTCGGGCGGATCGGTCCACACCTCGGCCGCGAACTGCGACTGGCCGCCAGACCGGCGCAGGAACAGCACCAGCCACCGGGCGATCGTCTGCGCGGCCATGGTCCCCAGGTCCGCCTCGACCAGCGCCAGAGCCAGATCGATGCCGGCCGTCACGCCGGCCGAGGTCCAGATCCGGTCGTCGCGGATAAACAGGGGCGCGGGATCGACTTGCACCTGGGGGAACTCTCGCGCCAGCTGACGGGCCCGGGACCAGTGCGTCGTCGCCCGCCTGCCGTCGAGCAGGCCGGCCTGCGCCAGGATGAACGCACCCGTGCAGACCGAGCACACTCGCCTGGCTCCCTTGGCGGCGCGCAGCCAGGCCAGCAGTCGCTCGTCGTGCCGGGCCTGCTGAGCGCCATCGCCGCCGGGCACCACGATCGTGTCGACCTGATGCGAAGGCAACTCCGATTCCGCGAGCAGGCCAAGGCCGCTCCAGGTGCGCACCAGGCCGGGGGTGACGCCGGCGACGCCGACGCGATACGGCTCCGGACGCCCGGCGCTCTCCTCGAACTGGTTGGCGCCGGCGAACACCTCAAGCGGTCCCACCAGGTCGAGCGTCTGCAGCCCGTCGAAGGCGACCAGCACCACCTCGCGCGGGCCGCTGTCTTGTCGTTCGGTCACCAGAGGATCGTGCGCGATCGGCCGCGATGTCGTCAACGACCACTAACCCACAGAAAACGACATCATAATCGAACCCAAGCCCGAGCTGCGGTTTCACAGTCGTTATAGCGCCGTTCCAGCGCCTTATCGCAGATTGGCAACAGCTCCTGCGCCGATCGGCCAGGAGAATCTAGCGAGAAAGGACAATAAGACATGCGTAAGCTGCGGACCTTAATGGTGACGCTGCTGGCTACGTCTGGCGCGATCGCCGCACCGCTGATGCTCGCCCAGCCGAGCTACGCGGCCTCTTCCGGCCCGTACGTCATCGAGAACCAGACGGACGGCCTGTGCCTGACCAATCCGGCCCCAGAAGGCAGCGGCGGTGCCCAGCTCGTGCTGGAGCCGTGCACCGGCCTTGTCAATCAAGAGTGGTGGATCTTTACCAGCATCAACAATATCTACACCATAGAAAACGTACAGTCTCCTTTCGACTGCCTGGACGCGCCCGTCAATACCGATTTCGGTATTGTCGAAACGTTCCCCTGCCAGAACATCAGTAACCAGAACTGGTCCCCGGGTTTCGGGCCTCCGTTCACCGACCAGAGGATCGTCTCGCTGGTCGGCGGCACCGGCGCCACCCACCGTTGCCTCGACGTGTCGCACGGAAATATCGTCGCTGGCGGCGTCGTCGGGCTGTACCGCTGCTTCGGCACCGATAACGGCGCGCAGGAGTGGACCGCCATAACGGCTAGCAACCTCTGACCACACGCACTGACAAGATCGCGAAGCCCGTCGTGCAACTGCGGTTCACGACGGGCTTTCGCCGCGTCCGCCCCGATCGCTGTGCTAGGCCGCGTCGTGGAGGATGAGGCCGAGGGTATGCCGCTGGCCGGAGCGGATTGCCGAGACGCCGTGGCGGACCGGCGCGGCTGACCAGCCTCGGGCCGAGCGGACGGGCCGGTCCCTGGTCGTGAACACGAAGCCGTGACCGTGCGGCAGCAGGACGGCGGTGCCGCGCGACTGCGCTCTCGGGCGCTGCTCCAGCAGCAGGAACTCGCCACCGGTGTGGTCGACCCCCGGCTCGTTCAGGTTGATCACGACCTGCAGGGGGAAGACCAGGTCGCCGTAGAGATCGCGGTGCAGCGCATTCCAGTCTCCCTGGTGGTACCGCAGCAAGATGGCCGTCGATTTCGTCTGGCCGGCGTCATGGCACATCGCCAGCCACTCCTCCAGGGAGTCGGGCCACGGGGCTGGGCGGCCGAGCCTGGCCCACCACTGCCGGGCGATCGGCAGGAGCCGGGGATACAGCGCGTGCCGGAGTCGCTCCACTGGCTCGGGGTACGGGGTCTTGAAGTACCGGTATTCCCCTTCCCCGAACCGGTGGCGGCCCAGGTTGACCGTGCTGCGGAAGCACCCGTCGTCTTCGTAGAGCCCGCGGATCTGGCTCGTTTCGGCATCGGTGAGCAGGCGGGGCAGGAGCGCCCCGCCGAACTCGTCCAATTCGGCGGTGATGGCGCTCCAGTCGGCGGAGTCGACGCGGCTCGTCCAGGAATCGGTGCTCACGCTGCTGCCTCCAGGTTGAGAAGCGTCATCTTGGCACCGGTGCCTCCGACGTAACGGCCGGGCTTCCCGTCGGCGGGCAGTACCCGGTGGCACGGCACCACGACCGGAAGCGGGTTGGTCGCGCAGGCCGTGCCGACCGCCCTGACCGCCTTCGGGTTTCCGACGAGCTCGGCGACCTGCCCGTAACTGCGGGTCTGGCCGTATCCGATTTCGGGAAGGTGCTGCTGCACGAGCTGCCGGAAGCCGCTGGACAGGGACAGGTCAAGCGGCAGATCGAAGACCCGGCGCTGCCCGCCGAAGTACTCCTCCAGCTCTCGGGCCGCGTCATCCAGTCGCTTCGGCGCCCGCAGCACGCGCGGGCTGATCTTCTGCGCCAGGAGGTCAAGCACGCCATCGTGGTTCTCGATGTCGTAGGCCACGCGCACCAGCCCCCTGGGGGTGGCGGCGAGCAAGAGCCTGCCGACGGGCGAGTCGACGGTCGTGTAGGCGACGTCGAGCAAACCCTGCGCCTGCGCCGCGATCGCGAGTTCGCGCCTGAGCCTTGTTAGCGTTTCGGTGTCATTCATTGCAGCGCTCCTTCCTTAGCGGCGCCCGCATAGTTCTTCCTCAGGTTCTTGATGCCATCGGCCGCCGCCCGGCGGGCTGCGTCGGTGGTGCCGCCGAGCAGATCGGCGATCTCGGCGTAGGCCAGGCCGGCGACGTAGTGATACGCCACCGCCTGTCGCTGCTTGTCCGGCAGTCCCGCGACGGCCCGCCACAGGTCCTCATCTTCGGCACCGGGCAAGCCGAGCCTGGTCGGCGCCTCGGGGACCTCGTCGACCGGTGTCGGCTGCCGCTTGCGCGACCGGAGCACGTCGATGGCCTTGCGCTGCGCGATCGTCACTAGCCACGCCTCGGCATTGACGTCATCGGCCACGTCCGGGTAGGCGCGCATCGCCGCCAGGAACGTGTCCGACCACGCGTCCTCCGCGTCATGCGGCCCTAGGATTACGCGGCAAACTCGCAGCACAGCGCCACCGTGCTGCTCCACGACCTTCTCAAACGGCTGCTTCACAGTGCCCTGCCATCATCGTCGGCTCCCTTCCTCAACTAGGAAGACGCTGCCCGCCAGCCGAACGTGAGAAGGCGAGCCCGCGAGATTTGGTCAGGAGTCGTAGCCGATGCCTAGGCGGTCTAGGGTACGCAGCCATAGGTTGCGGCGCCCGTCGTTGTGGTCGGCTTGGTCGAGCGAGCGGCGGACGAGCTGGATGCCCAGGTAGGCCAGCGGTTCGGGCGGGAACGGCAGCGGCTTGGAGCGGGTCATGGCCAGTTGCGTGCGCTCGGTCGGCTCGCCGCCCAGCAGGTCGAGCATGACGTTGGCGCCGAACCTGGTCGCGGCGACGCCGAGTCCGGTGTATCCGGCGGCGTAAGCGGCCCGGCCCGCATAGGCGGTTCCGAAGAAGGCGAAGAACCGCGTGCACGTGTCGATGGCACCGCCCCAGCGGTGGCTGAAGCGAATGCCCGCCAGTTGCGGGAACGTCTCGAAGAAGTGCTCGGCCAGCCGCTGGAAGGTCGCGGGTCGCTGATCGTAGGACGGCTTGATCTTGCGGCCGTAGTAGTAGATAGCGTCGTAGCCGCCCCACAGGATCCTGTTGTCGGCGGTCAGGCGGTAGTAGTGGAACTGGTTGCCGAGGTCATCGAGGCCCTGGCGGTTGCGCCAGCCGACCGATTCGAGCTGGGAGGCGGTCAGCGGCTCGGTGACCAGCACGTAGTCGTAGACGGGGACGGTGTGCCAGCGCATGCGCTTGACCAGGGAGGGAAACGCGTTGGTGCCGAGCGCCGCGTTCGAGGCGGTCAAAGTCGCGCCGGACTGAGTGCGGAGCCGCAATCCAGTCCCTGACCGTTCGATCCCCGTCACCGGCGTCTGCTCGACGATCCGGACGCCCAGCGACTCGGCGGCGCTCGCCAGCCCCCAGGCCAGCCTGGCGGGATCGAGCAGAGCGGTGTCGTCTCGGTTCCAGACGCCGCCGAGATAGGTCGGCGAGTTGACTTGCTCGCGCACCTCTTGCTGGCTGAGGACTTCTCCGCCGGCCTCCGCCAGGTACTTGAGCTGGTAAGGCTGGGTCGCGACCGCCAGGCCGCCGGTCCGCTCGAAGTCACAGGCGATGCCGTACCGGCCGATCGTCGCCTCGATCTCGGCGAGGTTCTCCCGGCCGAGGCGGTTGAGCGTGTCGAGTTCGCCGGGAAACCGGGACTGGCCGTTCGCTTCGCCGTGGGTGAGGCTGGCCGCGCAGAAGCCGCCGTTCCGGCCGGTGGCGGCGGACGCGACTCGGTCGGCCTCGATCAGCGTGACCTCGCGGGCTGGATCGCGTTCCTTCGCCAGCAGGGCGGTCCAGAGGCCAGAGAAGCCGCCGCCGACTATCGCCAAGTTAGTGCTCTCGGGTGCGTCCAGGGCGGGACGCGGAGCCGGGCGGTCCGCGCGGTCGAGCCAGAACGGCACCGGCGCAGCATCCGACCAGGAGTCACGGACTTCGCGAACAGCTGACATGATCACATTTCCCCGCTCGACGATAGCGATACCCCCATAGTGCATGAGAGCATCACGAACTATGCACAAAGACCTGCGGGAATCTCCTGAGTACGCTGCCGTCGCCGAACATGTCCGGCGGCTGCATGAGCCGGCTTTCGGCCAGCCGCACCGTATTACCGACCTTGTCATGACGCCCGACGCCAGCCGGATCGTGGTGACCGGATCGGTCTACGACGAGCTTGACGGCCTGCCGCGCACGGCCTTGTACGAAGTGCGGGACGGCGCGCTGCACGCGCTGACGGCCGGCGGCGCGGCCGGCAGGTCAGCGAAGTTTGGCCGGCTCACCCCGGATGGTTCAACGCTCGCCTTCCTGTCCGACCGGGCCAAGGCTGACGTCTTCCAGCTCTACCTGCTGGCCGACGGGCAATTCGGCGAGGCGCGGCCGGCGCCTGCCGTTCCTGGGACGGTGGAGTTCCTCGTGTGGTCGCCGGATGGCACCCGGGTCCTGCTGGGCGTCGCCGGGCTCGGAGCCGAGATGGCCGACGCGCAGGGATCTGGGACGGTCGGCTCGGGCGAGTCCGAACTGCCGTCCTGGTACCCAGAAGTGGAGGCCGGGATCGGTGAGGATGCCTGGCGGAGCCTCTGGCTCTACAACCAGACCACCGCAGAGCTTTCCAAAATCTCGCCCGATGGCTTGAACGTATGGGAGGCGGCCTGGTCAGGTCCCGGGCACATCCTGGCCATCACCAGTGAGCGGCCCACCGAGGACGACTGGTACTCCGCGGCGCTCAGCCGGCTCGACGTCCGCACCGGTGAGGTGACCGAACTGCTGCGCAGTGACGTTCAGCTTGGCCTGCCCGCCGGGACGTCCGACGGCAGGAGGGCAGCGGTGGTGCAGGCCGTCTGCAGCGACCGGTGGATCGTCGCGGGTGACCTGATCCTGCTGGACACCGAGACCGGCACCAGGTGCGCGGTGGACACCGCCGGGACCGACGTCACCGCGGTGCAGTGGCTCGACGGGACGCGGCTTGGTTACGTCGGCCAGCGTCATCTGGACTGCGCGGCCGGGATCGTGGACACCGGAGACGGGCCGCTGCCGGAGGCGATCACCGCCAAGGAGCTGGCGGCGTCGGGGCAGTCGTGGGCGAGCTGGTTCAACCCGGCGGGCGCGTTCACGGCCGACGGCCGGGTCGTGGTGATCCGCGATGACTACGACCTTCCGCAGGAGGTCGCGATCATCGGCCAGGGTGCCGGCGAGGTACTGGCCAGCATGGCCCACGCCGGCACCGACTACCTGGCCTCGGTCGCGGGTTCGGCGACGAACGTCAGCTGGAACGCACCCGACGGGACACCGATCGAAGCGGTCCTTTGCACGCCGGCTGGAGACGGGCCGTTCCCGCTGGTGCTGAACGTCCACGGCGGGCCGGTCGGTGCCTACCAGCGGGGCTGGGCGATGCACGACGACGCGGTGCCGCTGCTGGTGTCGCGGGGCTATGCCGTCTTGAACCCGAACCCGCGCGGCAGCTCGGGGCGGGGGCAGGAGTTCGCGGCCGCGGTCGTCGGCGACATGGGCGGCGCGGACACCCACGACTACCTGTCGGGAATCGACGCGCTGGTCGAGCGCGGGATCGCGGACCCGGAGCGGATCGGCACGATGGGCGTCAGTTACGGCGGGTTCATGTCGGCCTGGCTGGTGACGCAGGACCAGCGGTTCAAGGCCGCGGTGTCCGGGTCGCCGGTGACCGAGTGGTACAGCTTCACGTTCACGTCCAACATCCCCCGGTGGGGATTGTGGTTCCTGGACAACGCCGATCCCGAGCAGAGCGGCAACCAGGTGTTCACGCGCAGTCCGGTCATGTACGCGAGCAAGGCCCGGACTCCGACTCTGCTGACCGCCGGCGCGAAGGACCGGTGCACGCCGGCCGGACAGGCCAGGGAGTTCTACCAGGCGCTGATCGGCCATGGCATCGACTCGCAGCTGGTGATCTACCCGGAGGAAGGGCACGGCGTGGGCCGGTTCCCGGCCATTACCGACTACCTGACCCGGCTGGTGACCTGGTTCGAGCGGTATATGCCTGCCTGACTGGCCAGGCCGCGCCAGGAAGTCACTCAGTCCGCTTATCCTCGGTCAGACACCCCCGTTGACCTGCGGTAAGGCGGTAATGAGGATGACGAGGCGCAGCAGGCTCAGGCTCCGGCGCTGGCCGGCGGCCGTGATCGGCGTGGCCACCGCGGCGGGAATTGCGGCGGCGGCCATCCCGGTGGCGGCCGCCGCGAGCACTCCGGTTCGCAGCGGCAGCCCGGCCGGGTTCTGGAACGGAACGGACAGCCACACGGTCACGATTACCGGCTCAGCGCCCTATAGCGAGCCGGCCATCGGCGGGCCGTACGGCGGCTACATCGGGATGACCGGCAACTGGGCCAAGTGGGCCGGCTGCAAGGGCAAGCTCGTGGTCTGGTCCTCGGCCAACGCCTCGCAAGCGGCCGCGAACCGCGTCGAAGGCGATGGCATCGGCACCGGCGCGTACTGGTTCATGGCCGGACCTGGCGTCGACCCGCATTACAACGGCAGCACGAGCGAGGCGTACAAGTGGGGGCAGCAGCAGGCCGCTCGCACGCTGGCCGATGTCCAGAACTCGCACCTGAATTTCCCGGTGATCTTCATGGACATCGAGATCCCGGGCAACGCGCCCGACTACACCCCGGCGCCCGACAACGGCTGGAACAAGGTCTACACGTCGGCCTGCAGCGGCGTGGTCAAGCATTCTGGCATCCCGGCTAGTGTCGACCGGGCCGACCTGAACGGGTACGCGGCCTACCTGACCGGTCACTCGTCCTACAAGGCGGGCGTCTACTCGGCACCCGACATCTGGGCATCCATCTTCGGCACGGGCTCCGCCTCGAAGATCCCCAACACCTATGAGTGGACCTACGAATCGTTCACCTCCAGCCTGGCTCACCCGCCCGCCGGCTGGTGCCTGTCCGGCAGTGCGTCATCGACGTGCGCGCGGTTCTTCGGCGGCATGACCTCGGCCAGCAAGTACGCACTCATGTGGCAGTGGTCCGGTGGCGGCGGCAGCTCTAACGGCTACGGCGACTTCGACCAGATCGACGCCAGCCGCACGCCCTGACCCAGCCGGACCGCGTCAGGGGCCCTGTCATTGCTGCCTCCTGATGAACTCTTCGATGGCGGCGGTGACCTGGCGGGTCGAGGAGATGATCGGCAGGTGCCGGCCGGGGACGGCGACCGGCGGGGGAGCGCCGATGCGCACGGCCGTCGCGGCCGCGCCGGCCGGGCTGAGCTGCGGGTCGTCGCGGCCGTAGATGACGAGCTTGGGCACAGATTCCGCTTTGAGCGCGCGCAACTGGGCGTAGGTCATGGCCGGGATTCCGTGCCGCAGGTTGAAGGCGATCACATCGAGGAAGGCTGGCTGCTGCAGCGGCAGGCGCCAGGCCCGCACTCCCGCCGCCGACAGCGGAGCGCAGGTCGGCCCGCACTGGGATTGATAGACCCGCTTGATGACAGCGTCCGAGCCGACCCCCAGGCGGACCAGGCTGGTCCGGTACGGGTTGATCAGCAGCCAGCCGAGCAGCGGCGGGAACGCCAGCGGCAGCGCATCGCCGTCGACGAACACGACGCCGGAGACCGAGCCAGGGTCCGCCAGCGCCGCCATCCCGGCCACGGCCGCGCCGCTGGAGTGCCCGACCAGGATCGGGGCGTTAGGCCCGGTCAGGTGCATCGCGCGGATAAATGCCAGGACCTGGTCGGCGAGATGGGTGACGTCGTAGGGCGGGCTTGGCGCGCTGTAGCCGGTTCCGGTCAGGTCGATCGCGTAGACCCGGTGCGTGGCGCCGAGTACCGGGCCCAGGTAAGAGAAGGCGTCGGCTGTCTCGAACGCGCCGGGTATCAGCACGATCGGCGAGCCGGTCGTGCCCCAGCCGCGGTACCTGGTGTCGAATCCGCCGCCCTTGATCAGGCGCAGGCCGGACGGGCGGGGAGCCGGGCCGTCGGTCGCGAGGTTGTAGCCGAAGCTGGCCGCCGTGACCGCCGCGATGATCCCGACGATCGTGATGCCCGCCCGCCGTCGGAACCGCCGGAACCGCGGCGACCTCCAAACGCCCGTTCCAGCTCCAGCTCCAACGCCCGCGCCCGCACCCGCACCCGCGCGCGCCGCTCGGCGCGGTCGAGGCGATTCGCTTCCTGGCTCAGCGGTCGACACTCTGCCGATTCTGACATAGCGCCAGAAGTCGGCCCCAGAAGCGGCCCGGCTACGGCACCTCCGGCGCCTACGGCACGACCCAGGCCACCGTGAACGGCGCATCGGTCAGGATGCCGTTCCGGTCGTAGCAGGCGACGCTGATCGACGGAGTGAGTTCTTGCGACCAGCCGTTGGTGATGCAGAACTGGCCCTTGCTACCGACCGCGCTGACCTCGACGTCGCCGCCGAACTTCGCCACGTCGCCGGCCGATCCGGCGGGCAGTACCTCGTAGGTGCCGGTCTTGTAGTGCACGATCGTCACCCTCGCACCGCGCGTGCTGTCGTACTGCACGGTCGGCTGGTAGACCGGCGCCGAGCCGACCGCGAACGCATTGGCGGCGAACTGGTGGTTGATGCCCATCAGGCTGCTGGCCGTCGTGTAGGTCACCACGAAATGCCGGTCGGCCAGCGTGTGCGGATAGGCGTAGCAGTTGACATCGACGACCACGCCGTCGGCAGAACCCTGCCAGCCCATCAGCTGGCAGCCGCCGTTGGACGGCTGCAGCGAGCTGACTTTCACGATCCCGCGCCTGCCGGTCGTCTTTGGGCCACCCAGGACGACCTGGAACATCCCGGTGCCGAGATGCCTGACCGTGTTCGGCTTGCCGGCCGAGTTGTACTGATGCTGCTTCATGGTGCCAGAGAGCTTGGTGATGACCGAATAGTCGAAGGTGCCTCCCACCGGGTGCACTGGCCGGGTCACGACCAGGTCGAACTCGGCATCGCCGTCGGGATTGCCGGTGGCGACCCTCGTGCAACCGACGATGACCTGGAGGTCGCTGGCGGCCGGGGTGGGGATGTTCAGCACGCAGTTGTCGGCGGCGTTGAAGGCCGTTACCTGGGGAGCCGCCGTGCCGGCGATCGAGGACAGCTTGGCGAAGATCACCTTGAAGACGCCGGTGCCGATCGAGGTCACGGTGACCGCGCCCGCCCCGGCATCGGCCGAGTTGTAGGTGTAGTAGCCGGTCCCGTCGCCGGACAGGACATAGCCGGCGATCGCGGAGTTGACGGCAGGCCGCGCCTGCGGGCCTGGTCCAGACACTCGCGCGGGTCGCGCGGGTCGCGCGGTGCTCGTAGCCGCTTGCTCGGCGTTGGCCAGTGCCTTCGGCGCCCACGCCGGCGCGGTGACACCCACCACTGCGATCGACAACGTGGTGACGGCGAGGAACGGGAATTGCCGGGCCTTGCCTGGGCGGCTCATCGGTGCTCCGTGCTCCGTTCGGTTACCCCCCGGCGACGCCCTTAGATTAGCCCATTTACGGCATCTGCGGCATTATTCCGAGCTGGCTCGCTCCTGGGCGTCCCGGTCGAGCAGGAGCTTCTCCAGCCGCTCCAGCCGGTCGTCCAGGTCCTTGGTGGTGACAACATCGGCGAGTGAGAGCCGGACGGCCGCGACTTCCCTGGCCAGAAACTCGGCGTCGTCCTGGGTCCTGGTCGCGACCTCGCGGTCGCGCTCGATGCTGGCTCGATCCCGGTCATCCTGCCGGTTCTGGGCCAGCAGGATCAGCGGCGCCGCGTACGCCGCCTGAGTCGAGAACGCGAGGTTGAGCAGGATGAACGGGTAGGGGTCCCAGTGCTGGATGAAGCCGACGGTGTTGAGCGCGAGCCACACCAGCACGAACACGGTCTGGCCGACCAGATAGCGCCCGGTACCCAGGAACCTGGCGATCGCCTCGGAGTACCGGCCGAACGCCTCCGCGTCGTAGTGCGCGCCCCTGCGCAGGCTCGTGCCCCGGGGAGCGCTGAGATCGCCGCTGTCGCCAAGGCGGCGCGGCGACAGCAGAGGCATTCTCATAAGCCACCATCCTGTCGCCAGCCCGCGGGCAAGATCCGGTCAATGACGTCGTCCACGGTGATCGCGCCCAGCAGGCGGCCGGCGTCGTCGCAGACCGCGACGCCGATCAGGTTGTACGCCGCCATGCGCCTGGCCACCTCCCTTTCCGGCAGCTCAGGGCGCACGAACCCAGTCTCCTCCACGCACTCGCCGACCATGGAGGAGGGCGGATGGCGCAGCAGCCGCTGGAACCCGACCGTCCCCAGGTACCGCCCGGTCGGAGTCACCGACGGCGGCTCGCAGACGTAGACCTGCGCGGCGACGGCCGCGGCCTGCTCGGGTTCGCGGATCTGCGCGAGCACCTGGGCGACCGGAGCGTCGGGCGGGACGATCAGCGGATGCGAGGTCATCAGGCCGCCGGCCGTCGTCGCGCCGTACCGCAGCAGCCGCCGCAGGTCCTCGGCCTGAACGCTCTCCATGGCGGCCAGCAGCCGCTCGCGCTGCTCGTCTGGCATCTCGGCCAGCAGGTCGGCTGCGTCGTCGGGCTCCATCTCCTCGACGACGTCGGCGCCTCGCTCGACCCCGAGGGTGGCCAGCAGCCTGACCTGATCTTGTTCGGGCATCTCTTCGAGCAGGTCGGCAAGTTCCTCATCGCGCAGCGCCTCGGCGATCTCGCGCCGCCGGACCGCCGACATGACCCCGACCGCGTTGGCGAGATCGGTGGGGTGCATTTCCCGCAGCTGGATCAGCTGCTCGGCGATCGGGCCGGCCTTGAACAGGTCCGGGTACTTGTCCCAGGGCACCTGGGTGGGGCCGCCGGTCCGCAGGCCAAGGGTGCGCCCGTGGCTGACCGCCAGCGTGGTGACGTCCCAGCCGCCACGCCGCAGTTTCGATGGCGCGATGCCGATATCGAGCACGCTGCCGGGCCCGGCTGGCTTTCCGTACAGCTCGGTGGCCAGGATTTCTCCGGTCCGCCGGCTGAACCGCCGCAGGTCGATGGTGCCGCCCCGCAGGTGAGCCCCGTCGATCGAGATTTCGGCGATCCGGCCGAGGTTGACGAAGATTTCACGCCGCTGCAGCGTGACGACAAGGCCAAGCACCCAGGGCGGCTCGCCGCTGGCCGATGGCAGGATCACGACATCACGGATCCGGCCGATGGACAGGCCTTCACCGTCCAGCAGTTGCCGGCCGCTGAGCCGAGAGGTGAAAACTGGCCCTACGGTCATGGCCCTTATCGTGCCTCACTGGCCGCTAGCATGCAGCGGCCCCTCCGGCTGACTCTGTTTCGGAGGGGCCGTTGCAACCGCTCAAGCTGGCCTGCCTACTGCCCCGGGTAGTTACCCTGCTGCGGGTACCCCTGCTGCTGCGGATAATCCTGCTGCTGCTGCTGATTGCCCTGCTGCTGATTGCCCTGCTGCTGGGAGTCCGGCTGCGCATAACCCTGGTCGGGCTGGTAGCCGAGGGCCTGCTGCTGGTAGCCGACCCCCTGAGGCTGGCTGGATGCGACCAGGTTCGAACCCTCCTGCGGGTTCCCGTAGTAGTCCCAGATCTTGTTCATCTCCGCCTGGTAGTACACCGAGCCGGTGCTGAACACGAAGATCCACAGCAGCAACCCGACCAGCGGGTTACAGGTCGCGGGAATTCCGGCGGCTCGCTGCGACGCGGCTATCCGGTCTCCGGTGTTATAGATCGACACGAATGGCGGAACGATGATAAATGCGCCCAGCGTGATCGCCAGCAGTGAAGTTCCTGGACTGGTCCCAGCGCCCATATCCCGAGCTTCCCGATTAATCTTGTAATACCAGACCAAGCCGTAGATACCGAATGTGACGATGGTCAGGAGCCACACCGCCACCGGATTGCGGCGCTTGCCGGCTAGGCCTGTCACAGGCGAAGGCGCCATAAGCCTCCCCTTTCCCCCAATTAGTCCGTTCCGCGAATAACTCAGCTACGGTCCGGAACGTCTCACCGCAACTGGATCGGCTTATCGTAACTGCGCGGATGCGCATAGGTACAGTAATCAATATTCAAGTCGATGCCGCAAAAGGCGTTAATCACACAATCCGATCCCGGTGCGGGGCGGGGCGGCCGGGCGGATAGGTTCGCTTGCATGGCCGCCGACTACGAAGAGATCCGCAGCGAGAACATCGCGCGCTACGGCTGGGACACCGCCGTGCTCGAACTCCTCGGCCACCTCTACAGCGACCGGACGCACTTCATCTTCGAGCTGATCCAGAACGCCGAGGACGCCGGGGCGACCGAGGTGACCTTCGAGCTGTTCGAGGACCGGCTTGAACTCCAGCACGACGGCCGGCCGTTCAGCCCCGCCGACGTGCGCGGCATCTGCGGCGTCACCGCGGGCACCAAGGCCGAGGATCTGACTCAGATCGGCAAGTTCGGGATCGGCTTCAAGTCGGTGTACGCGTACACGAACTCGCCTTCGGTTTTCAGCGGGGAAGAGCATTTTCTTATTCAGAAATATGTGCGGCCGTCTTCCGCGCCGTGGCCGGCCGACTCTGGCCCGGGCACATTGTTCGTCTTCCCATTCGACCGTGACGAGGTGCCGGCGCGGACCGCGCACCGCGAAATCTCGGCCAAGCTCAGCAGCATCGACGCGCACATCCTGCTGTTCCTGCGCGGCATCGAGCGGATCTCGGCTACCGGCCCGTCGATGCCGAAGGTGACCCTGCGGCGCACAACGCGGCCAGGAGCATCCAGGCAGGTCCGGCTGAGCACCACCCGAGGCAGTACTGGCCCGGGGGGACGACCCCCCGGAACCCCCCGCGATCACCGTACCGACGAAGACTGGCTGGTCTGGTCCTCCGGGCTTGACGAGCCCGGTGCGGCCGGCCTTAGCGTCGAGGTGGCGTTCGCCGTGCGACCGGAGATGGATGGCCACCGTCTGGTTCGATGGCAGCCATCGCCGCTGAGCGTGTTCTTCCCGACCGAGAAGGAGACCTTCCTCGGCTTCGTCATCCAGGGGCCGTACCGGACCACGCCCGCCCGGGACAACGTGCCAGAAGACGACGACTGGAATCGAGCGCTGGTCGGCCAGACCGCGATCCTGCTCGGCGAGGTGCTGACCGAGTTGCGCGACCAGGGCCAGCTCACCGTCGACGTTCTCGGTGCGCTGCCTCTGGAAGCGGACCGGTTCCCGGCCGGCTCCATGTTCCGGCCGATCTTCGACGCCGCAAGGACGCTGCTGATCGATGGTGCGTTCCTGCCCGACGGCGCCGGCGGCTACCACCAGCCCGCCCAGCTGCGACTGGCCAGCGACCCAGCCCTGCCCGAGCTCCTGACGCCGGTCCAGCTGGGGGAACTCTGCGGCCGCGGGGCGGCAGGGCCGGTCGGGTTCGTCGATGAGTCGGTGACCGAGCACGACACCCCGCTGCTGTGGCGGTACCTGCGCGAGGAGGTCGGCGTTGCGGAGCTAACCGGCGAAGGCATGGCCACAGCGCTGACCGCGCAGTTCCTGACGGCTCAGGACGAGGACTGGCTGGCTCGCCTGTATGCCTACCTGTACCGGCATCCGTCACTGTGGCAGGAGGGCCCGGCCCGGACGGCGCCTGTTATCAGGCTCACCGGCGGCACCCAGGTCCCGCCGTTCGACGAGCGCGGTCGGCCGTCGGCCTACCTGCCCGGCCCGGTCGCTACCGACTTCCCGACGGTCAGCCGCACGCTGGCCACCCATCCGCAGGCCCGCCGGTTCCTCGACGCGCTGGGTTACGCCGAGCCTGACCTGCTGGCCGAGATCATCGACCGGGTGCTGCCGCGTTATGCCGAACTCGACGTTGCCGACCTCGACCCGGTACGTCACGACGCGGACCTTGAGCTGGTGGCCAGGGCGCTGATCGAGGTGCCGCCGTCCGGCCGGGAGCGGCTGGTGGCGCAGTTGACGCGGACAACGTTCCTGATCGGGGAGAACGCGGCAACTACGGAGCGCCGGCTGCTACGCCCGGCCGATCTCTACCAGCGCACCAGGGCGCTGGAGGCCTACCTGGACGGCAATCCGGGCGCCTGGTTCGCGGCCGACGTCTACGGGCCGTGGCGAGCCCAGCTCGCGGCCATGGGAGTGCGCGAGACGGTACGCCTGGCGGCCCGCGCGCCCGACGAACTCGGCTTCGTGGTGATCGCGGAAGAGTTCGCGCGGCACGAGCGGGGGATCGCGGGCTTCGACCCGGACGCGAGCCTGGACGGCCTCGACTACGCACTGGCGCACCCCAGCCACCCGCGTTCTGAGTACGTCTGGAACGTGCTGCTCGTGCCGCACCGGCACCTGGTGGCCGGCGTCGTGGAGCGGTCGGTCCGCCTGCACTACGCCGACGCCGACCGCGAGCGCGCGCTGTCGGTCATCGGCGCACTTGCCAGCCGGGCCGCGTGGCTTCCGGCGCCCGACGGCTCGTTCCGCCGTCCGGCCGAGCTGAGCCTCGATGACCTGCCAGGTTCCTACCAGCGCGATGACGGCTTGGCCCAGGCGCTCGGGATGGCGCAGCCCGCGGTCGCCCAGGCCAGCCGCGAGCTGGGCTTCCCGCCCGATTTCCTGGTCAGGCTCAGCAAGCACCCAGATCTCGTGGCCGGGATCGGGGTCGAGCTTGACCGCCGGGAGAGCGGTCCCGGTTAGCCGCTGGTCGGGGTCGAGTGGCCGGCGATGATCTCGGCGTGCAGGTCGAGCAGCGCGGGAACGTCCGCGCGGTCGGCTCGTCCCATCCCGCACTCGGTGCACACGTCCCAGAGACGAGTGCCGGCCTGCGTCGCGGCCAGCCCAGCGTCGATGAGCGCGACCTGCTTGGCGGTGATCTCAGACCGGCGATGGCGGGCCACCGGCGATGGCGGGCCACCGGCATGGCGGGGCGACGATGCTCGCGGCACTAGGCAGGCACCCAACCGCAGGCACCCGCCACTTACCATTCGTTGGATTCCACTTACCATTCGTTGCGATGTCTTCCCCTTGATTTGGCGGTCACGAATTACCGCAAATCCGGCGAAACTCCGGTCTAACGGATGGTAAGTGGGCGCAACTGAGGGGAAGTGGTCCCTAATCAGTGGGAAGTGGTCCGGGC
>DATNFM010000010.1:0-43603 GCA_035606435.1 Streptosporangiaceae bacterium
CATGCCCGTCATCCTCCGACTGCACCGCCACCGGATACCACGAGACTGCCCCCGGCCAGCGCGTCCTGGCCGAACACTGGAACGGCAAGCACTGGGCCTCCCAACCCGCCCCCAATCCGAAAGACCGCGCACCCCAGCTGACCGCCGTATCCTGTCCCTCACCCGACGACTGCACCGCCACCGGTTCCTACTTCAAACCCGACCGCGACGGCGGCCAGTTCCTGACCCTGGCCGAGCAACACCAGACATGAACTGACCAACCACGTCGCCCAGTTATGTGTGTGCAGATACCCTTTCGCCGCCGCTAGCTCCGCGTGCAGATCGAGCCGTACGTGTGCTGGGCTCCTGACAATCGACGTCGCTCAGCGTCGCTAAATCCGCTGCTCAAGCCCGAGACGTGAACGCCCTCAGATTCCAGGCCCGTTCACGTCCACGGGCGTGGTGTATGGGGTGGGTGAGCGGACCTGACCGTTTCGTTCTGTATGGGCGTGTCGGCGTGATGTGAGCCGGCCATCTCGCGATCCTTCGAAGTGTGTAGTCAGAGACGAAGGAGAACGAGATGGCCGTGCGTGACATTGTGCCGGTTCCGGGTGCCAGTTTCGAGGAGGCCCTCAGTGCGGCGAGCCCGGACTTGCTGCGGGAGATGGTCAAGGGGTTCGCCCAGCGGATGATGGACGCGGAAGTCGAGACGGTCTGCGGCGCCGGGTACGGCGAGGTATCGCCGGAGCGGGTGAACTCGAGGAACGGGTACCGGATGCGGGAGTGGGATACCCGGGCCGGGACGGTGGAGCTGGCGATCCCGAAGCTGCGGCACGGCTCTTATTTCCCGGGGTTCCTGGAGCACCGGCGGCGGGCCGAGCGGGCGCCGGTCACGGTGGTGGCGACCAGCTGCCTGCTGGGCGTGTCGACCCGGCGGGTGGAGAAGCTGGCCGAGTCACTCGGGGTCACCAAGCTGTCCAAGTCGCAGGTCAGCCTCATGGCCGGCGAGCTGGACGAGATGGTCGCGGGGTTCCGGAACCGGCGGCTGGACGGGCTCCGTACCCGTTCTTGTGGATGGACGCGCTGACTCAGAAGGTCCGCGAGGGCGGCCGGACGGTCAACGTGCACGCCCTGATCGCCGCCGGCGTCACCGCTGAAGGGAAGCGGGAGATCCTCGGGATCGAGGTGACCTCGTCCGAGGACGGCGCCGGGTGGCTGGCGTTCCTGCGCGGCCTGGCCGCCCGGGGCCTGTCCGGCGTGCAGCTCGTCACCTCCGACTGCCATGCCGGGCTGCGCGACGCGATCGCGTCGGTGCTGCCCGGCGCGTCGTGGCAGCGGTGCCGGACGCACTACCACAGAAACCTGCTCACCAAGGTCCCCGAATCCGCCCAGCCGTGGGTGTCGACGCTGGTCCGCACTATCTTCGGGCAGCCCGACGCCTCCTCCGTGCGTGCCCGGCACGCCCAGGTCGTCACCGCGCTCGAGGCCAAGTTCCCGGCCGCCGCCGAGCACCTGGACGACGCCCGCGACGACATCCTCGCGTTCACCGCCTTCCCCCGCGAGGCCTGGCGCCAGATCTGGAGCAATAACCCGCAGGAGCGCCTCAATAAAGAAGTACGGAGACGGACCGACGTCGTCGGGATCTTCCCGAACCGCGACGCCATCATCCGGCTCATCGGCGCCGTCCTGGCCGAGCAGAACGACGAATGGACCGAAGCCCGCCGCTACATGGGAGCCGAAATACTCGCCGCCTGCCGCAAAACACCAGCCCAAGAAGAGACACCAGAGAACAAATTGACAATCGAGGCCATTAGCGCCTAAAATAGTCATAGATCGCGAGATGGTCTTTCATACACCAATTCTCCGGGCGTGGCCCCAGGCCCCGGAACCAATCACCTGTTGACGCAGCTCGCATCCGGCCAGTTCAGGCCCCTGGCAAGTATGAAAAACTGCCCCCGATATGCCCCCGCAACGAGCAAGGGTCACCGGATGAACGTTCGAATTACTCTCATAACCTGGGAGCCCCCTTACGGAATCAAACCGTAGACCTTCTCCTTACCATCCTGACGACTCCCCGCCCTGAACGCTCTAGCTGCACAGATTGCCCGGTCAGAACGCTCACATTGCGCACGATGCACCCGCTGCACGGGTCGCCGGTCGACGACCCGTTCCACGGATCAACTCATCGCGCGCCGTAGTTTCGTGACGTTCCGTGACCCCGGCAGATGGCCGACCAAGGCGGCGACACGGACACGAGACCCCAGGGCATCTCATCGGCGTCGCGGTTTCGCGCCACCGCTTTGCAGGGCATGGGCGAATTCGGCCAGCCCGGTTTCGAGGCGGGCCGCTAGGTCAGCATCGACGGGCGGGCTGTTTCGGCGTCGCAGCATACGGGTTTGGTGCGCGGCTCGGCAGGGGTGACCCGGCCGTACCGGCCGTGTTCAGCACCGCCAAGCCGGGCACCTCGGTCGTCTGGCCCCGCCGGCCGTTCCGCTCGCTCACCACAAACCTGTGGTCGTGAGTGGAACTGTCGGAGTAGCGGCCGCCGACCGCGCAGCAGCCCGCCGGGACGCACGACACCGACCGGGTCCGCGTCCTCCCGGCCCTTGTTCAGATCCGCCAAGCCCTGGCCACCGCATCGGCGGTTGCCCGGAGCGTGTCCATCTATGCGGTGTCCCACGCGCGGGAGACGGCCTCCCGGATATCTCGGATAGCCTGGTCCAGTTCGTCCCTGGCGTGGCAGATCTTGGCACTCGCGGGGTGATCGCCCAGCAGCCCCAGCGCATCCTGGAGGTCAAGGCCCGCGGCCAGCAGCCGACGGACCACGACGTCATTCGAGCCCGCGGCGATCCGCTCGCGGTCTTCGGCCTGGCCCGGGACGGTCCCGGCCAGGCCGGTAGCGCCGCCGTCGTCAGGCGCTGCCGGGGGACCGCGGGTCGGCCGGACCCTGGGGACGGCTTGCGCCGACGTAGTCGCTGGGGAAAGAACACCTGGTATCCGGTACATCGTGGCGACTCCTTGCCCTTCATAGGGCCATGGTGGCTCGAGTCGCCAAGGTCAAGGGCGACGGATTGCATTTACATCAGTATCGACGCAGTGCGGGGTGAACCGCCCCGGAACTTTTGGAGGCTCTTATTCTTAGGAATATGGAGCCGGCTGAGCTGCGCGCTGCCGTGGCGCGGCTTGACCCGGCGGCCCTGGCCCGGTTCGACCGGACTGGACAGCCGCGACTGCCCGGGCCTGAAGCGCATCGTGACGTGGGACCGGGCTCTCAGCCCATGCCTTGCTGGCTGGGATTTTGTGGGTGGCGGCTACCGGACCGCTTAGAACGGGACGACGGTGGTGAGCAGGCCGGTGGGGTGACCGCGGCCGGCGAGGGTGCGGCAGAAGTCGGTGGCATCGAGTGTCAGGTGCTCGGCCTGCGGGTGATCAGGGTCGCGGGCGTAGATTTGGCCAGCGGGGCCGGAAAGCTCGAGCTTGAAGGGCTTGCCGTGGCGGCGAGCCCACTCGGCGACGACATCTGCGACGATGCGGCCATCGTGGCTGGCGGTGAGCTCGAGCGACCGATCAAGGGCGCGGACTGCGTCGGTGCGGTGCATCCACAGGTCCCGCAGGTAGATGGTGTCGATGAGGTATCCGAGCTTCCAGGTCTCGTGTACTGGCCCGTCGACTGCCAGTTTCGCGCGCTCGCGTACGAGCGCTGGCGTGCGGGCCCGGCCGCGGACGGTCTTCGGCGCGGTCGTCGTGAGCCGCTGGACGATCTGAGCCGGGTTGAGATCAGAGCGGTCGTCGACCTGAACGGCTGAGAGGGCGGCTTCGAGTGGCCCGCCGTGCTGCCGACGGTGGGCTCGGGCTCGCCGCAGCTGGCGGACGTTCTCGCGGATCGACGCGCCGGATTCGCACGCGCCGAGCACGTGCTGGTACATCGCGAGGATGTTCCAGGCCGGGCAGGCCGTCCGCGCAGTCCACTCGGCGGCATCCAGCGATTGGAGCAGCGCGAGCGTGCGGTCGAGTTCATGCGCCTGGAGGCGCATCGCCTCGTCGTGTGCCAGCGGTTCGATGGTGCTGACGTCGGTCATCGCGCCGTTAATGCTGTTCATTCGTGATCTCCGTTGGCTCAGGCGGTGCGGGATCGGGGCGCGCGGGGTCGCGGCCTGGCAGGCAGTGGGCGAGAAACATGTCGACCGACTCGTCGATGAGGCGGATCCAGCGGTCCCCTCCGGGGTCGTTGGACAGTTGCTGGTCGACCAGGCCGGTGACCAGCGCGGTCGCCAGGTCCAAGTGCCGCGGCTCGGTGATCGCGTTGCGGGCCAGTACCTCACGCAGCACGCCCAGGGCGCGGATTGCCGGGGCGTAGGACTCCGCCGATGGCACGAACCCGGGTAGCGTCCGCTGGAACAGCAACTGGTAGCGCACCGGGTCACTGGCGCAGAACCCGGCGAACCTCCGCGCGGTGGCCGCGAGCACCTCGCCGGGGTCCTCGCTGTCCTGGGGCTGGGCCATCCGGCTGGCGAACTGCTCGGCCGCCCGGCCGAACATGGCGTCGTAGATGGCGTTCTTGGATTCGAAGTAGGAGTACACAGTCGGCGTGGTGATCCCGGCCCGGCGAGCGAGGTCTCGCAACGAAAGCCCGGCCAGGCCGACCTCGCCGACCAGCGTCCAGGCTGCCTCGACGATCGCGTCACGCGCCGAACGCCTGCGTGCTTCCCGCCAACTCGCCGCTTGATCAGTTCTTATCATCGTTCATTATACTTGCACAACGTCTAAATTTTGTAAATGGTCGTCAGGATTTTGCTCGCTTGCGGTCGGACGACGGTCCCCACCAAATTGCTGCGCGACTGCGGCGCTCGGCCGTACCGCCGTTCGCGCTCGCCGTCACCACGTGAACTGGGTTCGCGATGCGCGCGCGGCGGTTCTCCCAGAATTCTGGGAGGGTCATCTGGCGCTGCCCCCGTGATGATCGCGGTGAGGAAGGGAGCCAGCAAATGTTCGCACGAACATCGACATGGTCAGGATCGCCGGAGGAACTTCGGAAGTGGGCAGAGCACGCCGCCCGCACCGTCAAGGGCTTTGTAGAGGGACTGCCAGGAAACGCGGGCGCGGTGTTCCTGATCGACCGGGACAGCGGCACGGCACTGACGCTGACTCTGTGGGACAGCCAGGAGGCCGCCCGAGCCACGGACAGGTTCGCCGACCAGAGCCGCGCCTCCACGGTTGCCGCGACCGGTACGGCACTGGTTGCGCACGGTAGTTACGAGGTGGTGGCCCGCAGCTAGACTCGGTCATAGAAATGAGGGAGCCATGCTCACCGGTCCGGCGCTTGACAATCTGGCTCCCTCAGTCGCCCGGGCTTGCAGGTCGGGGCTCGACGCCGACTCGCTTCGGGCAGCGGTTCTGCCTCGAATAAGGAAAGCCGTGCCCATCGACGCGCTTTGGTGGGCGGCCGCTGACCCGGCGACGCTGCTGTTCAACCAGCCTACCGGGAGGAACTGCCAGCGGATTCCGGCCCGTACTTCGCGGCGAACGAGTTCCTGCACGAGGATGTCAATAAGTGGACTGACCTGGCCCGTGACCCGGCTGGCGTGCGCACCCTGATGGAGGCGACCGACGGTCACCCAGCGCGGAGCGACCGTTACCGGGACATCTTCGCGCCGCTCGGGTCGCGGGACGAACTCCGCGCGGTGCTGCGGATTCGGGGCTCCTGCTGGGGGTTCATCTGCCTGCATCGCGAGGCAGCAGAGGCGAGTTTCTCAAGGGACGAGGCGCGATTGTCCAGCGCCTCGCCCCGCACCTCGCCGAGGGTCTGCGGATGGGCCTGCTGCGGCAGTCCTGCGATCTGCAAGCCACGACGGACGGCCCCGGGATGGTGATCCTCGCCGAAGACGGAGCAGTCGCCGGGATGAACGACGCCGCCGGCAGGTGGCTTGAAGACCTGAGAGGCCGAGCGGACGGATCGGATCTTCCGATTGAGATCTCCGCTCTGGCTACCAGGTTCCGTCATCTGGACGCATCGGCTCCGGTCATGCCGCGGGTGCGGGTACGCACCAGAACCGGTCACTGGGCGATGCTGCACGCCTCCTGGATGAACCTCAGAGGCGACAAGGCGATCACGGTAATCTTCGAGGAAGCCGCTCCCGCCGAGGTCGCACCAGTGATCATGTCCGCGTACGGACTGACCGGCCGGGAGCAGACCATTTGCGAGCTGGTCTGCCAGGGACTAACGACCAGGCAGATCGCGAACCGGCTGCACTTGACGGCCGATACCATTCAGGATCACTTGAAGTCCGTGTTCGACCGTACCGGCGTGCGCAGCCGGGGCGAGCTAGTCGCCGCGATCTTGCAGCGCGAATACCTGCCCCGGGCTATCTCCGGTGACCTGCCGGGCCACTCAGGCGCGGTCGTCGCTCGCTGAACCATCAGGGCGAAAGGCATGGTCGGCGAACATGCTGACCGCCTGATCGATCAGGTGAAGGTATCGGTCGGCGCCGGAGTCGTTGGCGAGCTGCTGGCTGGCCAGTCCGGTGACAACCGCGGTCCAGAGATCGAAGTCCGCATCGTCGCGCAGCCCGGCGCGGGCAAGGATGACACGGACTCGCGCGAGGACTTCGCTGGCGAGGGCGTAGGACTCCGGTGATGGCCGGAATCCCGGGATGGTGCGCAAGAACAGGAGCTGGTAGCGGGCCTGGTCCTCGGCGGCGAACTCTACGAAGATGCGAGCGACGGCCCGGAGCGCCACGCGGGCCTCGCCCGGGATATCGGCATCGGTGAACCGGCGCACCAGCTCCTGGTTGCCATCGGCGAACATGCGGTCGTAGATGGCGTTCTTGGAAGCGAAGTAGGTATAGATCGACTGAGGTTCCATATCGACGGCGTGCGCGAGCGCGCGCAGTGACAAGGCGGCCAGGCCGTCAGCGCGCACCATGGACCAGGCAGCGTCGAGGATCTCCTTCTTCGTCGCCTCGTGCCTGGCCCGGCGGCGATCGCGGCGCGGCTGGGCGGGGGTCCCGGAGGTCATGACCTTGACTTTAGCCGACTAACCTGCGATTATCCTTACAGTGTTCGGAATTCCGAAAAATTGATGGAGCCCCGGCTGCCGCAAATCCGGTACCGGTACCCCTGGCCGCACCGGCCGGGATCTGAGGCCATCATCCACTCCCGCACCGGACCGCTCTGCCCTTTCCGTGGCTCTGGCCTGGCCTTGGCGCATCGGATCGCGGCAGCCGGGCACCCGGCCGGCCGGATTCATCATTCCTGCTTCGGACCGGACACCGGTCTCATGGTCTACGAGGTATGGGAAACTCAGCAGGCCTTTGACGACTACGGCAAGACGCTGATGCCGATCTTGCACAAGGCCGGCATCGATCCGGGAACCCCCGACGTCATGCCGCTCCACAATCTCGTCGTCTGATCAGGAAGCCGGCTCCACGAACATCGTGGGGCCGGCTCGCTCTGCACGCTCGCCATCGGTGTCTCCACCACGAGATGGACCACGCAGGATGCCGCCGAAGTTGTCCGCCGGGCGGCTATCCGCCTATTCTCCGGCGAACTCCATACCCCAGCTGATCACTTCGGCTGGATGCAGACGGATGATCGGCCCGCCTGGCTGGCTATCTGGCCCAGTAGCATCCGGGAGCGCCTCCGCGGCGCCGCGGATCATCACGCACCGGGGCCGCCACGGCGGCAGCACATCGTCGATCACCAGGGCGACGTTCGGGTTGCGCTGCGCATTGTGAAACTTCCGGCTGCGGGCGAAGTCCCGGCCACCGATATCGATCGTGTCCAGCCCGGCGTTGTAGCGCCAGCCAAGGGGAACGACATGCGGCATCCCGGCCGCGTCGATGGTGGCCAGGCGGCCGAGCTTACCCTGGGCCAGGTAGGCCAATTCGGCATCGGAGAACACGCTCATCGCGCTCACCCGCCCCTCGCGGTCGTGAGCGCCCCGGGCGCGGCTAGCGCCTCCAGGCCGTCCGTGTCGCGGGCCTGGACGGCTGGCGCCGGGGACCGGGTGCTGGCCGGCGCGGCGTGGTCGAAGTAGCGCAGCAGTTCCACGGGGATGGGCAGGACGATGGTGCGGTTCTTCTCGGCGGCCACCTCGGCGATGGTCTGCAGCAGCCGGAGCTGCAAGGAGGCCGGGTCGGCGGCCATGACGGCGGCGGCCTGCGCGAGCTTCCTGGACGCCTGGTGCTCGCCGTCGGCTGTGATGATCAGGGCGCGGCGCTCGCGCTCGGCTTCGGCTTGCCGCGACATCGACCGTTTCATTGACTCGGGCAGGGAGACGTCCTTGACCTCGATCCGCTCCACCCGGATTCCCCAGGGCTGCTCGGTGGGGGCGTCGATGACCTCTGTGATCCGGGCGTTGATCGTCGCTCGCCCGGACAGCAACTGGTCCATGTTGCTCTGGCCGATCACTGACCGGAGCGAGGTCTGGGCGATCTGGGACACGGCGTAGGCGTAGTTCTGCACGTTGATGATGGCCTTGAGGGGGTCGATGACCTTGTAGTAGATGACCGCGTCCACCCGCAGGGTCACGTTGTCGCGGGTGATGGCCTCCTGGCCGGGCACGGACGCCACGGTGATCTGCATGTTGACCTTGCGTAGCCGGTCAGTGACCGGGTTGATCCAGGTCAGTCCCGGCTCGCGGGTACCAGGCAGCGCCCGGCCGAAGCGGAAGACGATGCCTTTCTCATACTGGGAAATGATCTTGAAACCAAACATGGCGGCCGTCTCAGGTTTGCGGCGGGAGATCTTCGAGGCTGTTCCAGAAAGCGCGATAGTGCCGGATGGCAACGCGCAGTTCTTCGGTTCCCGCATGATTGGCCTGCCACGCCAACTGCAAGGACTGCTGCCGTTCCCTGAACGCCTGGATGAGTTCCTCGACCCGGTCATCGACGAGGCTGGCGGCCCGTTCGGTCGAGGCGCACGGATCGTCGACGAACAGGCCCAGGATCTCATTCCAGCGCCCGTCTGGGCTCGCGCTGCTACTGGCGGCACGTGAGTCAGTCATAGACGCGGGCGCGATGAAGGCCACCGGGGCCAGCGACGCGTTCTCCGGGCCGGGGTTAGGCATCCCAGATTCCCGTGCATCGCCGCCACCAAGGACGAAGCCGCGATGATCAGATGCGGAGGAGTTTGCTGGCTCAAGGTCTTCCGGCACCAGCGCGATGGCCGGATGCGAGGCAGGATTCTCATTGCCTGCCTGGTCGGCGTCTTGCTCGGCCAGATTCGTGGCCGGATCGGTCAGGGTTTCTCCCGATACCACGTCGTGCTGGTCCGGCTCTGGCTGGTCACCGGTTGCCTGATAAGTCGGTGAGGTCGTCATTTCGTCAAGCTCCTTGCGCTGGTTGGGCTGAGTTGCTGGTCGGGTGCACTCGCGTTCCCCGCCGGTGCGTTCTCTCCGACGAGGTCAGCGAAAAGAGCGCGGTAGCCGATCATGGCCAGGCGCAGATCCTCGGTTGAGGCTGTGCCAGCATTTGCGTTCCGGCTTATTTCCTCGGCCTTCCGGTAACGGTCAAGGTTGATCGGATACTCGACCGACAAGTCGGCAAGCACCTGATCAGGATCCGCCGCTGGATATCCGAGCTCGATCATCACCGCAATCACGAGGAGTTGCGATGAAGCGACGGCCTCTTCTGGCGCGTCGACGAACTGTTCCTGAATGCCCGCCCACTGCAGCTCGTAGCCCGCGCGCGCCGACTCGGTGAGCGGCCTGATATCCAGGCCGTCCACTCGCCGCTGACGTCCGGTCAGCTCGGATTCTGCCCGGAGCTTGCTCTCGCGCTCACCTACCAGCCGGTCGTACTCCGGGCCGAAGCGCTGGCGGAGCCGGTGGCGGCGGCGCGCCGCCACCACGCCGATCAGCAGGATAGCGACCACGACAACAGCCGCCACGGTGACCGCAATGGTCAGGGTTGACATGAGAAATCATCTGCCTTCTTCTAGAAACACTGCCCGTCAGCCTGGCCCTTCAGGCACGTCAGGGCGTTGGCGGGTCACTCGGGTGCGGGTGCGGCGGTATGGCACGGCCATTAAGGGGCGGGGGAAATGGCGGCCGCGTCCGGATCGGAAGCGCTCGCGGGGATCTCTGGGGCCGGCTGGTCGGCTAGCACACCTGACGGCCCGGCGGGCCGTCCGGGTACGAGCCAGTGCCTGAGGCCAGGCCTGAGTTCCGCCAGGGGGCAGCCCGAGAGCCGGAGCGCCCCCCAGCGGATGGTCAGCGGTGCGCGAACCGGCCGCGGCGGCTGGACGACCTGCCGCTGACCAGGTGATAAAGCACGAGCAATACGGCAGCCCCCACGATGGCGGTGATCCAGGTGGACAGGTTGAAGAATCCCTGCAGGCTGTGGATGTGGAACAGCTTGGTGGCGAGCCAGCCGCCGGCCAGTGCCCCGACGATGCCGATGACGCAGGTCAGGATGAGACCTTGCGATCTCCCGCCTGTCAGCTTGCTGGCAATCAGGCCCGCGATCAGGCCCAGGACGATCCATGCGATTATGCCCATGACCGACTCCTTAGTCAGTGACGTAGGTGTCGTGCGCGGTTGTCGGTATTTCTGGGCAGATCGAGGTGGGAGAAATGCTTCTCCCGGGAGTTCTCACCGTCCTTTGACCATGGCGTCCTGCCTGGACCGGTCCGTGTACGAAAAACAAAAATCCGGCCCCATGCCCGCCGCCGCAGATAATACGGCTGAACGGTACCCGGGTCCGGAGATTATCTTAATACTATATCTTATCGCTGCTCGCGTATAGGCTTCCGCAGCGTATCCCAGTCCACGCGGGTACTCGGGTCCGGGCGGCAACGTCACCAGGAAGGCGCGCCGGTCCCACGGCGGCCGTCGTCCTGATCGTCTTCCTGGGTACGGGTTCTGTACGTACACACGGTCGGCATCGGCCTGCTGCTGGCGACCGGAGGTCTCGGCGGAGTGGCGGCCAGGGAATCGCGCCTCGCGCTCGTCCCGATACGTTTCGCAGGGTTCGACTCCCCCGTTGCCGTTGCGCCACCTGCGCCGCGAGTCGTAAGCTCACTCGGGCCGAAGGCACCCGCGGAATATTTTCTAAATAAAAAACAAAATCATTGACTAAGCAGAAAGCATTCCGCCGGTCGTATCGCCTCGACCTGATGCTGGTCAATGCCCAGGTGCACGCGTCTGGAATCAGTTCCAGTTCTGATTAACCGGCTCAGATGTCGCCGACGCTTGCTCGGTGTCGATGCGCGGGGGCTTGCCCGTGAGCATGACCGGCGCCTACTCCGGTTGGCCATGCCGGGTCGCGTATGGTGCGGATGCGGGAGTTGGGCCAGCGCAACGCGATGTCAGCGTTCAGCGATAGGTCCCGGCCATCCCGCCGGTCTAGGTCGTGAACGCTTGATCCGATCGCAAAGGAGTCGTGATGCCCCGCGCCCGGGTTCACAACATGAACGTCTCCCTCGACGGCTACGCCGCCGGCGAGCATGTGACGTTCGACGCCCCGATCGGCGGCGCCGAGCGGCTGTTCACGTGGTTCGATGGCCGGGTAATCCATGGCGTCGATAAGGCGGATGCCCCGATCACGCTGGACCGCGCTATGACCAGCATGTGGGGCCAGGGCATCGGCGCCGAGATCATGGGAAGGCGCAAGTTCGGTCCCCAGGTTGGTGATTGGCCCGACGACGGGTGGCGAGGCTGGTGGGGCGACGAGCCGCCATTCCAGACACCGGTCTTCGTCATGAGCCACCACCCGCATCCCACGATTGACTTTCCCAACGGGACCAGCTTCCGGTTCGTAGACGGGCCACCTGAGGAAGTGCTCCGCCAAGCCCGGCAGGCTGCTGGTGACCGTGACGTCCGCATCGGGGGAGGACCCTCAACCGTGCGTCAGTTCCTCCAGGCCGACCTGGTCGACTTCATGCACTTGGTGATCGTGCCGATTACCCTCGGGCGCGGCGTATCCCTCTGGGGGGGATCAACGGGTCTCGAAGACCGCTTCACCATCGAGTCGGTCACCTCGCCTAGCGGCCTTACTCACCAGCTGTGGAACAAAAACGACCACCCCTGAACCCGGACCCTGGCGGCGACATCCCAAACCAGCCAGTCCCCCAGACCGCCGCACAACCCTTGAACAGCCAGAACGCTAACCGCGCAGACACGAGAGAGTGAGAGGACTGAGGGACACTTGGGCGCGTATTCGGCACAGGCAGCCGTAAGAAGCCAGATACAGCCGTAGACAGCCGGAGAAGCAAGAACGCCACCCCATCGGCTACACCGCTGGTGGAGTGGCGTTTTTCGTGCTTACGATCGGGAGCCCCCTTACGGAATCGAACCGTAGACCTTCTCCTTACCATCCCGACGACTACCCGCCCTGGACGCTCTAGCTGCACAGATCCCGGCGGCGGACGCTCTCGATGCACACGACGCACCTATTGAACGAGACGCGAGTCCACGAATCGTTCCACGTCCGGCTTAGGTTCCTGCTCACGCTCAGTAACGTCGCTACCGAGGGAACTGCTCAAGTGACGCGCAGGCGCTCGACCGGCTGCCCCGTGACGTCAGCAATCAGGTCGAAGTCCTTGTCCAGGTGCAACACGATGAGCCCGGCCAGCTCGGCGGTGGCGGCGATGATCAGGTCAGGTATCGACGGGGCACGATGCTGACCGCGATCAGCGAGAACAGCCTGAACTTCGACCGCCCGGTCCTCGATCAGCGGAGTCAGGTATTCCACCGGCATCGCCGAAAGCGGCGGCTGCCGCAGCCCGGCCCGCAAGTCCGGCCCGGACCGTGCCGAAAACCCGACCTCCAGCCTGGTAACCGTAGTGACGCGAACCAGCCCGCGCTCGATCCGCGACGCCCACTGCGCAGCGTCCGGGCTAACCCCGAGCCGCACCAGCGCCGATTTGTCGGCCAGCCAGGCCGTTACCGCCACGCCTGATCCATGACATCACGATCGCCCAGGTCAGCGAATACCTCGCCGAACCGGGCCAGATCCGACGCCGTCACGACCGCTTCCGGCGCAGCAGCGTCCTGCGCCAGCCGACGGCGCACGTACTCGCTGCGAGACAAACCCAGCCGCAAGGCCCGGGCATCAACCGCAGCCAGCACCTCATCGGGCACATCCCGGATAAGCATGTCAGTCACAGCCACCTCCCTGGCGATATCATATGATAGCACACAGGCTTGGATCCCAGCGAGCCGTACAGCGCCCACGGCTCAACCACCGGGCAGATAGCCGTATGGTCCAGCGCCGGGCCTGCGGGTCAACTTCTTTTCCCCGGCCCGGTCGTCCGGTTCGACTTCGACCGGCGGGAGCTACGGAGCAAAGCTGACGCCGACGCACAGTGCCAACTGATCAGCGCCATCGGCCGGGACCTGCGCAAGTCGGCATCAGCCTGTGCCATCCAGTTTCGCAGGCACGACTCGCTGATCCGAGATCCTTCGCGATCTTGGCGACCGGCGCGGCTCCTCACGAGCGAGCTGGACCGCGCGCTGTGGGCGGACCTCCTGGGATGGGGTGCGGGCATGACGGACATCCTTCCCGGTGGCCGACGGCCACCTCAGGTCAGGTGTCCGAGAAGAGGGGGGAAGGGCCATGGCCCAACTACTGGCGAGAGAATTTCGTGCCCCAGTGCCAGGCTGTCGCAGTTATGGACCTGGATGTTGCGGCGACCGGGTGCAGTGTCAATCCTGTCGTGTAATCCCCGACGATCGCGCAGTAACCGGTGGCGGTGCAGGAGATGGCATCCGCCTGGGCGAATACTTGCCGTCCTGATGGTGCTCCTGCCGGCAGCGCGATCTGCTCGGCGCCCGTCCACTTGCCGTCCGCTTCGGTGGCGACCATCATGCCCGACCCGCCCGTCTTGGTGTCGTACCCGCCGACGGCCAGACAGGAGGCAGGTTTCGAGCATGTCACTGACCAAAGCCATGGCGGCGTCCGAGCGGCGTCCGCGGGCTTAACGGACACCACGACTGGCGTCCGCCACCGATGACGGGACTCACTTACAGAAAATGAGGCCAGGTTGCCCGAGCGGTCGTACTGACCGACCGCTAGGCAGGCGCCGCTGCCAGTACAGGAAACCGAGCGGATCACGGGCGTCGGGTCCGCGCCAGCAGCACGCGGAAGTGTCAGCTGGATGGCTCGCCACCGGCCTGGCGGGCCAGCGATAACCATCATCGAGTCGATACCGGACCTGGCCGTGTACCGGCCACCCAGCACGCACCCTCCTGGCCGAGTACAGGAGACGGCCAGGATCGCGGCATCCGGGCTGGCTGCGGCGTTGGCCGGGAGCGGCAGCTGCCGGGCACGGCCCCACCGCCCGCGGCTCTGCGTCACCACCATCGGCAGCACATGACCAGCGCGATTTCTGTATTCTCCCGCTGCTGTGCAGAAGCCGCGGGCCGCGCAATCGACAGCATCCAGTTCCGATCTTGGCCCGGCCGCGGATTCCGCCGGCGGGACGATCGCACGGGTTCGCCGCCACCGACCGTCCGACTCCGCTAGGACGAACCCGCGCGCCGTTCGCTTGTCCTGGTCAACCCCGACCGCAACGCAGCTACCGAACCCTGTGCAGTCGACCGAGGTGACGTGGGCGATAAGGACAGCAGAAGCCGACGGCAACCGCACCTCGGCGGCACGCTGCCATCGGCTATGTGCCAGCGTCGCGATCATCGGCTCGAAACGGCCTGCCTTGGTAAGGTACCCGCCGCCGGCCACGCAGGACCCGGGCAGGCAGTCGACCGTGAGGGCAAACGCCTGCATAGCCAATGCCGAGTTGCCCGGCGGCAGGAGCGGCGTGCTGCGCCCCGACCTCACGCCGGCTGATTCCGCCGCAACCGGCAAGCCCGTACTCGCCGCCATTACGATCGCGACGCCGACGATGCTCATGACCCGAACTATGCACCTTCGCATGAACTGCTCCTGTGAGCGACTGGGGCCAGGCCCGGGATTACGGAGCCAAACCGGAACCGCAAGTGATCATCCCCGCGGCCAGACGCTTTGCACGGTCGCGTAAATTCCGCGTGCCGGGCCATTCGGGAAACCTGTTCTAGTGGTGAAGATTGATGAGGATCAATGCTCCGCTGTCAGTGAAGTAGCCGCCGCGATCGGTCCACCAGTTGCCGACCGCGACGCAGCGGAGGGTTCGCGAGCACGAGACGCTGAGAAGTTCGCTGAAGCCGGCTGGGTGTGTCTGAGCGGGCCAGGCCGAGCCGCCGTTCGAGGTTGCGACGATGAGGCGGGCGGGGCCGCCGGCGCCGGTTGCGATCTCGTGTGCGGTTCCGGCGGCCGCGCAGGTCGTCGCGGACGGGCAGGATATCGAGACGAGCTCATTGAATTTGTTGCCTTCGGGGCGCAGGTTCGCCCGCCATTTCCTCCCGCCGTCAGTCGTCACCAGGATGTACCCCCGGAGTTGGGAGTTGCCCGTCGCGTAGCAGGTCGGTGAGGGCGGGCAGGACACCGCGATAAGGGCCGGGACGTGCTGCGGCAGGATGCCGCGGGTCCAGGCGCGCCCGCCACTGGAGGTGGAGACGGCGAAAGCGGAAGCGTTGACGTGGTCGGCGCCATCAGCCCCGACAGCGGTGCATCGCGCGGCCGACGGGCACCAGATCGCGTTCAGGACGCCCGTCCCGCGCGGCAGCCGCAGCCGCGCCCACTGACGGCCGCCGTCGGTGGTCGTGATGACCGCCCCGGACGCGCCTTGCGAGCCCGCGGCAAAGCACGTCGAGGCCGAGGGGCAGGACAGGCCGTACATGCCAGACCCGAGACTGCGACCGTTGATAACTGCCCAGGTCTTGCCGCCGGTGGTCGTCAGCAGGATCGCCATGTGGCTCCGCTTCCCGCAGCCCTGCCAGCCCAGCACCACGCAGCGCAGCGACCCGGCGCAGGAAAGGGCTCCTGACAACCGCGCCGGAGAATCCTCGAAGTAGCCGCTGAAGCGGATCCCCCGGGGAAGCGGCCTGCGCACCCACACCGAACCGCCATCCGCAGTGGCCAGCACAGCGCCCGCACGTTTCCCGCGGCAAACAGCCGAGACGCAGAACACCCCTACGGCCAGGCAGTGCCGCCCGTCCGGCGAGCACGACACCGCCTGCAGCCTGAACCTGCGCAGCCGCGGCGACCTCTGCCGCGTCCACGAGCCAGGCAGCCCGCCGACCACGCCGCCCGCCGAGCGCGCCACGCCCCGCCGGTCAACGCGACCGGCGGCAAGCCCGGACACCGCGCGATGCGCCACACACCCCGAACCGCCCGCTACCAGCAACCCGGTCACCACGCCAGCGGCCAGAACCCGCACCACGGCGCCATAAGCACCGAGCATCACGCGGTTCCTCCCCGCACGCACGACCGAAGACCAATTTCAAAGATTTGTCTCCAATCGTGCCATCACCCACACCGAGATAGGCAGCCTCCGCGCAGTGCCGGTCATGTCGCTAAGGAAGCGCGCGCCCCCGTCACCCAGGACAACAGGATGCTGCCGCATGCCAATGCTGCGAGCGGCTTCAGATTGCGCTGATAACCGCCGCTCAACAAGAGCCCGACGGCTGGTTACAGATAGTTACACGCCATCGCGTTAGACTTGTTCATCTTGTGCAATGCGTGCATCCCGAGCAGTGAAGCGTCTCCACGACTCGTTCCACGAAAATGACCAAACGAAACGATCAAGCGTTCGAAAAATAGCCTTCTAGCTGGGAGCCCCCTTACGGAATCGAACCGTAGACCTTCTCCTTACCATGGAGACGCTCTGCCGACTGAGCTAAGGGGGCGCGACGGGTAACGGCCTCGCAGGCCGACGCTGTCCACCACCGGCGATCCGGACTGCCTTGGTGATCCGCGCGCTACGCGAGCATACACGATCATCGGCCCGCGCGCAGAACAGGCGGCTGTACCGAGCGGAACGCAGCCTCGACCGCCGGCCACGCCGCCGAGAGCGGATCAATCACCTCGAAATGCCCGGCGTCCGGCAGCAGCAGGCACTCAACGTCGGCATCCCCGGCCGCCCGCGCGCGTTCGGCGTACTCCGCGCTCATCTGCGGCGGCACGATGTCGTCGAGCCCGCCGTGGATCAGCCGCACCCGATGCCCCACGGGCAGCAGCACAGCGGGGTCGGCCGCCGCGTACCGGTCGGGATGCTGCTCCGGCCCGCCACCCATGAACGCGTCAGCGGCTCCCTGGCCGAGATTCAGCCGTGAACAAGCCGCCAGGTCGCTGACCGCCGCCAGCGCCACAACGCCGAACCCAGCCGGTCCCTCAGTCCGCCACGGCGATCCGGCCGGCAGGCGATGCCTGCTGGCAGCCCACAGCGCCAGGTGACCGCCGGCTGAGTGTCCCGCTAGCACCAGCCTTGACGGGTCGACCAGCCCGTCGGTGGCATCGGCGACCAGGCTCGGCAACTTGTCGACCGCCGCCGCGATGTCGTCGAAAGTGCCGGGCCAGCCGCCGCCGACCTGCGCGGTCCTACGGTACTCCGGCACACCGACAACGAACCCGGCCGCCGCGAGGGCCTCGGCGAGCGGTGCCGTGTGCGCGCGGTCGTACTCCGGCTTCCAGAACCCGCCATGAATAAATAGGGTGAAAAATTTGCGGGCGCCTATTTCCTCGTCGCTCAAGACGGCCGGCGGTGGCAGATGAACATCGGCAACGTGGTCAGCCTGATCACCGTAACGGAGAGTTAGATCAGGCTTACGCGCTGACCGCATCAAGACGTGGGTCTGGCCTGGTTCCGGAACTGATTTCCCTGGGACCTCGCTTTGACTGTTCATCTACCGCCTGTCCTCTTTGACATAAGTCAGCCAGCTACTGCGAACGGGGGCCAGGGACACACATACTCCGGCTAGGTAATATGAACGTCAAGACGGCGGAACGAGCGCTAACGGAAACGATCAACGGAGTGCTGCCGTGCCGGTGAGGATCGTACGAGTCGGGCAGGCTGCTGTCGCGGCTGGTGCTGGGCTGTTCCTGCTCTCTGGGCCAACTATCGCTCCTGTTCTCGCAGCTCCGAGCAGCCCTTTGCTGAATTCCGTGTGCGGCCGGGCATCGTCGGATGCGGTGCGGGCGAGCATGATGCTGGGCGCGGGTAACGCTTCTAGCCCGAGTTCATCGGGTCGGAACACGCCCATGATCAGCCCTCGGCCAACCGCGACCAGGTCCAGCACTGCGACTTCCGGCCCGAGCCCCTCGCAGTCGGCCAGCCCGTCTAAGTCACCGACGCCCTCTACGTCTCCCAGCAAGACGCCGAAGCCATCACAGAGCCCGAGCCCGTCGACGAGCACGACTCCCTCCAAGAGCCCGAGCCCATCGAAGTCGCCGACGCAGAGTCCGTCGCCGTCGAAGTCACCTAGCCCGTCGAAGTCACCTAGCCCGTCGAAGTCACCGACTAAGTCGCCGACACCGAAGCCCGGCGTACTCTGCGTGACCGGCGAACTGGTGCGGAGCGACTCACGGACCTCGCCGGGCGGGACCGTGACGTATTCTGTGTGGCTCTGGAGCACGGTAAAGGCGAAGCATGTCACTGCCAATGTGAGCAGTTTCGGTACACACGTTAAGGCGCAGAGGCTTTCGCTTTGCCCCTCCAAGCACGGCAAGGTCTGCTCGGTTGGCGAACTGCCGGCCAATCAGCAGTTCGAAGTGGTCGTGACCGACAAGATCGGGAAGAACGCGACCCCGGGCGAGCAGATCGGCGTCACCGTAAACGTCCAGGGAGTGGCCGACACCGGCGGTCCGCTCTCCCCCGCCGAAGCGTCAGTCGCGACGGTTCTCAATCATTCGAGTTCCTCGTCCAACCCGCCGCCCGGCACCGTGCCGCCAGTGACGATTCCGCCGACTAACCCTGACCCGGGGATACCAGGAACCACGGTCACGCCGCCAGGCCTCTCTAGCTTGTTCCCGACGATTACGCCGAGTTCCGGCCCGCCGACGAACGGCAGCGGCAGGGCGGCTTCGTCTAAGAAGCACGGTGGCACCAAGGTAGAGACGGTCGCCTCGTCGTCGCCGATCGACCCGAAGCTGATCGGCGGACAGCTCGCCGGCCTGGCCGTGCTGGCCGCCGCGATCACGATGGTGATGGCGAGGCTGTCGCTGCGTACGCCCGCGGCGGCAACAGCATCAGGGCAGACCGTGGCCGCGGCTCCGCCACTCGAGCCGACCGCACCGGCCGAGAACACCCCGCTTGCTGAGGGCACAGCGCCCGCCGAGAACGCGGAGTCCAAGCCGACCGACGCCTCGGACTCCTCCGACAGCTAAGCCCGAGCCGGCCCGCCGAGGTCGCGTTGACCTGCATGCCGACCGGCCTGCCATCCGCCTCTGACCGTCCCGCCTTTACGCCCCCACTCTTCCCGGGTTAGGGATCACTTTTCCCGGGTTGCGCGCTCTTTTACCGAGTTAGGGCAGAAATTTGCCCGTTTTAGGTCGATCTGGAAGGACCTAACCCGGTAAAAGACGTCCGGATCCGGTAAAAGACGTCCCTAACCCGGGAAGAGTCGGACGAGATGGTGCTGGAAGGTTGGGGCGGAGATCGACTGGCGGGGCAAGGGTGACCGGTGAGGCTGGTGGGACTCGCAGACACATGCGAGTACCGCAGGCTGACCCGCAGGCGCAGCAACGGCGGCAGCAATGGCGGCAGCAGTCGCAGCATCGCCGGCCCATCGCTGGCGGGGACGCTGCTTCAGAGGTTCCGCTACTTCGTGGTGTGCTCGACCTGAGCGCGCATCACGCGCATCTCGTCGGCTAGACCGGTCGCGGTCAGCGTGGCCGATACGACCACCCCGAAGGTGTCGTTGTCGGCCCAGGCGCATTCTGATGGAGCGCCGTTGGCACCCGGGGCGCAGGCGGCCTGGCCGCCGAGCTGACCCGGAGTCGCGATGAACGAGCCCTTCAGGTTGGCCATGAAGCCGTTGATGAACCCGCCCGCGGACGCGCCGCCGGTGAGGTTGCCGCCGATGAAGACCACGATCTGCGGTCCGGCGCCGGTGCCGGGCCCGGTGGACTGCTCGTAGACGGCCGCGACGACGTTCTTGACCTCTCCGGACGCTCCGGCGACGATCCTGGCCCGTAGTGCCTGGGCGGTCGAACTGTCGAGCGTCGGCTCCTTGACGAACGCGCCCAACTGGGCCGGCACCGTGATCGCGTGCGACGGCGGCGAGGCTCCGACCAGCAGATAGCCGCCCGCGCCGATCACCATGGCGACCAGGCAGCCGACGACGAACAGGACCGGGCGGGGCAAGCGGACGAGCGACTTGACTAGGTCGCCGACAGCACGATCCGTCTTACGGGCCGCGCTGATCGCGCTTGCCTTGGCGGCGGGATTAGCAGTGCTCTTCGCGGCTGCGGCGCCGGATGCGCTCTTCTTTGATGCGGCTACGCGCTTGGCGGCCGGACCGCGCTTCTTGGAACTCGACGACTTCTTCTTGCCAGGGGCGCCGGGCGGCCGGGTTTTGCCAGGCGCACGGCTGGGTGCGGCTGCGGGCAGCACTCCCGAGTCCGAGCCGGAGTCATCGGGCGTCTTGTCTCGGCCACGCCGGGCCTTGTCGTCGTCGGCACCGGGTCGGTGCGCACCAGGAGCGTTGTCGGGCCAGGCGGTCCACGAGCGGGTCCGCGAGGACTCGGAGTTCGCGCCCGACCCGCTGGCACCATCGGGATCCGGCCAGGCGCCGAGTGCAGGCGGGGTCAGATCACGTCGGGCCGGATCTGTCGACGCTGAGGTCCGACCACCAGGCAACTCGGCATCGGGCCACGCCGTATGAGCCGACTGCGGGAACTCCTGGACGCCGGAGTCACGCCGACGGGACCTGCGACCGGTCGGCGGGGCGAGACCCGGATCGAGCGGTGCCGAGGAGCGTCCGCTGGATGACTGGTCGTCGGGCCAGGCCGACGCCTCGGCGTCGGGCCAGCCGGTGTGAGTCGCCGGTGACGGGTTGTCGGCGCCAAAGTCGAGCAGCGCCCCGCCGGGGCCGGACGGAGCCGAGTGCAGGCCGCCGCCGTCTAGGACTCCACCGGGCCAGCCTGGGTACGGCGCAGACGCTACGTCGTAGCGGTCCGAGTCGGGCCAGGGCGAAGGCGAAGGTCCGGGGCCAGGGAGAGCTGGGAGCGCGGTGTCGGGCCGGGCGCGACGGGCTGATGGCGGGGTCCGCCCAAGATCACCGGCAGCTGGACGTGCGGCGTCCCGGCCGTAAGGGTCATCGGTATCGGGCCAGCCGTTCTGGGCCGAATGCTGATCGTGAACCCCCGCGTCGGGCCAGGCGCGGCGAGCCGGCGGCGGAGAAGGCAGGCCAAGGTCGCCCGCAACTGGACGGCCAGCGTCCCGGCCATAGGGGTCATCGGCGTCCGGCCAGCCGTTGTGCGCCGGGTGATGATCGGGGAGGCCCGCGGCGGGCCAGGCGCGGCGGGCGGACGGCGGAGTCAGGCCGAGGTCGCTGGCGGCTGGACCAGTCGCGTCTCGGCTGTAGGCGTCGTCTGGGCCGCCTCTGCGTGCTGGCAGGGACGTTCCGGGGGCGGCGGGCCAGGCGCCGGGGGTCCCTGGGCCGAATCGACCGGCCTCTGGAGCGTTGTCCGGCCACGCCGGGCGAGCAAGGGAGCGGTCCGCGGGCGCTGTCCGGTCCAGAGCGGCGGCGCCGGGCAGGGCCCGCCGGGAATACGTGCCCGACGTGCGAGTATCGATGCCAGGCGTCGGTCCAGGTGCGCCGCCAGGAGTTCGGCGCGGCGGTAGAGGCTCGTCCGGCGGATAGAGCGGCCGGGCGTACTCCCGCGAGTCGAGCAACGGATCGGCCGGCGCCAGACCGGCCCTCGACGCCGGCGGCGCGGGGGGCGGCGGCGGCAGAGGCGGGGGCGGCGGCGGCAGAGGCGGGGGCGGCGCGGGGGGCGGCGGCGGGGGCGGCGGCGCAGCGGACAGAGGGCTCGGCAGGTCCGAGTACAGGGGCTGGACGTAGTCGTCGACGGGCTTGGCCCGGGCGGCGGAATCCGGGAGCCCAGGAACCCGCCCGCGCCGGCCGGGTCCGCCAGCCGAGTCACGAGAAGGCTGGGCGAGCCGACCAGACAGGCCGGGAACGCCTGCGTAACCGGTCCGCTCGATCGCCTTGTCCGGCCCGTCTCCGGCGCCTGACCTTGGCTTCGACCGGTCGTCTAGGTCACGGCGCGGCTTGCCCATGGGCCGGTTCGGCAGTCCGCCGCCGAACGAGTCGCCGCCGGAAAGGCCGCCGCCAGCCGGGCCGCCGCCCCGGCCCTCGCCGAGGTATTTGATCCAGTCGTAGTCCTCGTCGGCGGCGCCGGAATTCTGCACCGGGCCCGGCCGACGATCCTGTCCGCGCTCGCTCGCCCGACGGTCACGATCCTTCGGCTTCTTGGCGGCACCGGCCCGGCCCGCAGCACCAGTCCGGCCCGCAGCACCGCCCCGGGCCGCAGCACCGCCCCGGCCCGCGGCATCCGTCCCCCGCTCAGCCGCGGATCGACCGCCGTCGTCGTCGTTGGCGGGCGCCTCGCGGCGCTGGCTGGAGCGGCCACGTCCGGATGGGGGCTCGTCGCGGCGCTGGCGGGACCGGCTCTGGGCACTCGACCGGCCGCGTCGTCCCTCGGCGGGCCGCTCGTGGTCGGTTCCCGTGGCCCAGCCGTCGGCGCGTTCGGCCCAGGGATCAGCCTCCGCCGAGCCACCCGACGCCGGACCGCTTGGCGAAGAACCGCTCGCGCGGCCAGGTGACCGAGTAGGGTTCGGTTCCCCGCCCAGGTCGCTGTAGTAATCCGCGCCGCCCGAAGGCGAGCCCGCGCTGCGATCGGCCGCCGAACCGGCCGTGCCAGGAGCGGCCGCCGCACCCGGCGGCGTCCAGCGGCCAGAACCGCTCGACCGGGAACTGCCCAGATCATCGCTCGACCACGGAGCGGAGAACTCCTGCCCGGCCGCCCAGGCGTCGCCCGCCGGCGCTTGCGGTTGAGACTGCCAGTTCTGCCAGTCGCCGGTCACCGATCCGCCAGAACCACGGCCCTGGCTAGTTCCGGCTAGACCGTTGCCGTTGCCGTCGGTGTCCTCGCTCATCCACGAGTCGTCGTCCTGCCAGCGATCACTGGCGGGATCATAGCCAGGGGACAACCCATAGTCGCCCGGCGGCCGACCTCTGCTCATGCGACGCGATTCCCCTGACGGTGGCGACTTCCTCAGCGCATCCTCGACGGGTCGCCGTCCATGGCGAGCCGAGATTTCTCCATCATGCGACATCCGCGCAGGCGCCGCACGGTGTTTGGTTTCTCGCCTCCGGGCGCTGCGCCCACTTTGGCGAAGTCCTCCGGGTCCCGCCCACCCCGGGAAACAACCCCGTCAAGATGTGCTATCTATCCCGAAACATACTTGCGACTTGGCTCAGAAGGGATGCACGATCAATCTAGCGCCCGACAATTGAGGAGCAGGCCGGTGGAAGGTGTCTCGGTCCCCGTTGTTGGTCCATCGGTAATCTTTCCGCGCGGCTACCTCTGGTTCGCGCCAATCTGGTTCGCGGTCGCAGCTGGCTGGCTCTATCTCACGAAGTGGCCGCTATGGTTTCGCGCCGACGCGGCCGCCGGCTTGCTGATCGCGCTGCTTGTCCTCATCGCGGCAATCAACAGCCTGACTTTCCGCGCCTTCTCGGCCGACCGGGCCGGGGTACGCCTTGGGCTGCACCCGGGCAGCAAAAGGCGCGGGCGGCGGCGGCGCTCGGCCAAGCACCTGTCCTGGCAGCAGATCGAGCGGGTCAGGCTCGCCCGGCGCCCGGGCGGCGTCCGCCTCGACATCGTCCTCGGGCCTGAGGCCGACATGACCCTGCGCGGCCATCCCGGCAACGCGGCGGTCAGCGCGATCAACACGATCCTGATGCTGGTGATCCCGTTCTATTACCTGGTCCGGCCGACCGGGCTCACCAGCCCCCTGGACGGCCCGCCTCGGTACCGGGTCAGGCTGCGGAACACCACGGTCGACGAGCTGAAACACGTGCTGCGTCAGCTCGCGCCGCCGGAAGTGGCGATCGCAGTGCTGGTGCGCCGGCGGCGGTCCGTATTATCGGCCCAAGCGGCGGGCTAACCGGCTCACTGCCGGGGTTAGTCCGGGCTTGACCCGGCTCAGGGTGGGCGGCCTAGACCACGGGCCATTTTTATGCGTAAAAGAGAGGCGATGTCCTGATGGCACATGAGGTTACGGGCGTCATCGCCCGCGGCAAAGGCGCTCCGGTCGAGCTCACCACCATCGTCGTTCCCGATCCTGGGCCCGGCGAGGCGCTGGTCAGCGTGCAGGCGTGCGGCGTGTGCCACACCGACCTGCACTACCGCGAGGGCGGGATCGGCGATGACTTCCCCTACCTGCTCGGCCACGAAGCCGCCGGGGTCGTCGAGTCGGTCGGTGACGGCGTTACCGGGCTCGAGGCCGGCGATTTCGTGATCTTGAACTGGCGGGCGGTCTGCGGACAGTGCCGCGCGTGCCGGCGCGGGCGCCCCTGGTACTGCTTCGCCACGCACAACGCCACGCAGAAGATGACCCTCACCGACGGCACCGTGCTGTCGCCGGCGCTGGGCATCGGGGCGTTCGCGGCCAAGACGCTGGTCGCCGCCGGGCAGTGCACCAAGGTCAGCGCGCAGGTCAAGCCCGAAGTGGCCGGGCTGCTCGGCTGCGGCGTGATGGCCGGTCTCGGCGCCGCGCTGAATACCGGCCAGGTCGGACGCGGCGACTCCGTAGCCGTGATCGGCTGCGGCGGCGTCGGCTGCGCCGCCATCGTCGGCGCCCGGCTGGCCGGAGCCAGCAAGATCATCGGCGTCGACATCGATGACCGCAAGCTGGCCTGGGCCCGCGATCTCGGCGCGACCGACACGATCAACTCCAAGACGTCCGACCCGGTCGAAGCCATCCAGTCGCTGACCGAGGGCAACGGCGCCGACGTCGTCATCGAGGCGGTCGGACGGCCTGAGACGTACAAGCAGGCGTTCTACGCCCGGGACCTGGCCGGCACCGTGGTGCTGGTCGGCGTGCCGACGCCGGAGATGACGCTCGAACTGCCGCTGCTCGACGTATTCGGGCGTGGCGGGGCCCAGAAGTCGTCCTGGTACGGCGACTGCCTGCCCGACCGCGACTTCCCGATGCTGATTGACCTGCACGAGCAGGGCCGGCTGCCGCTGGATAAATTCGTCTCGGAGACGATCGGGATCGACGGCGTCGAAGAAGCATTCGCCAAGATGGGCCGCGGCGAGGTGCTCCGCAGCGTAGTCGTTTTTTAGGCATAAAGAATTGCGCGGGTTTTGGACGTGGTTACCCGGATCGCGATGTGGTCCGGGCCCAGGACGTTGTCGACCGCCCTCATGCGCTCGTTCGGGAATCGGTCAGACACGGTGGTGGTCGACGAGCCGTTGTACGGCTACTACCTGGCCGCGACCGGCATCGACCATCCCGGCCGGGACGAGATCATCGGGTCGATGCCGACCGACTGGGCTGATGTGGTGCGGCAGCTCGCCTGCGGCGAGCTGCCGCCGGGCAAGACCGTGTTCTACCAGAAGCACATGACGCACCACTTGCTCGACGAGATCGACACCGAGGCACTCGACGGCCTCAGGCACGCGTTCCTGATCCGCGACCCGAGGCGCCTGCTCGCCTCCTACTCCAAGGTCCGCGACACCCCGACGCTGGCCGACCTGGGCCTGGCCCAGCAGGTGGCCATCTTCCGGCGATTCGGCGGGCCGGTCATCGACGCCGCCGACATCGGTGCGCGGCCAGAATCCGCGCTTCCCGCCCTCTGTTCAGCCCTCGGAATTCCCTTTGATGAGGCGATGCTCGCCTGGCCCGCCGGAGCCCGCCCGACCGACGGCGTCTGGGCGAGGCACTGGTACGACAGCGTCTGGGCCTCGACCGGCTTCGACCCAAGCCGCTCAGCCAGCTCATCGTCGGGGCCGGTCGAGCTGCCGCCCGAGCTGGAGCCGCTCGCCGCCCAGTGCCAGGCCTACTACGACGAAATGGCCGAGCATCGCCTGACCTTCTGACTTAACACCGTCCGCGGCCGGCCGCGCCAGGCGCGATCGTTAGAGTCGAGCCGTACCCGACTCAAGCGGCCCTGGGGGAGGAAACGTCCGATGCTCCAGCAGTTCGACGAGCGGAACGCCAACCTGATCGTCAACGTCGCCGGCCGGCTGACCCACCGCAGCGAGGCCGCGGTGAGCCCGTTCGACTCGGCCGTCCAGGGCGGCGACGCGGTCTGGGAGGGCCTTCGGCTGCACAACGGCCGGATCTTCCGGCTGACCGAGCACCTCGCGCGGCTGCGCCGGTCGGCCAAGGCGCTCGCGTTCGAGTCTGTGCCGTCCGATGAGGAGATGATCGCCGAGATCAGCCGGACGCTCGCCGCCAACGACATGTACGACGGCGTGCACATCAGGCTGACGCTGACCAGGGGCGTGAAGATCACCAGCGGCATGGACCCGAGGCTGAACCAGTCCGGCCCGACTCTCATCGTCCTGCCCGAGTTCAAGGCGCCGGTCTACGACTCGACCGGCATCACGCTGATCACCTCGAGCCTGCGCCGGCCGCCGCCTGACAGTCTCGACCCGAAGATCCACCACAACAACCTGCTGCCGTCGATCCTGGCCAAGATCGAGGCCAACGTCGCCGGCGCGGACGACGCCCTGATGCTGGATCACAGGGGTTTCCTGGCTGAGACGAATGCGACGCACGTGTTCTGCGTGACGGCCGGAGTGCTGGGGACTTCTACGACCGCCGCCTGCCCGGAAGGGATCACCCGCGAGGCCGTACTGGAACTAGCCGCCGGGGCCGGTCTTGCCTGCGTCATCGGCGACTTCTCCCTGGTCCAGCTCTACAACGCCGACGAGGTCTTCGTCACCGGCACCATGGGCGGCATAGCTCCAGTAACCGAAATCGACGGCCGCACAATCGGCGACGGCCTCCCCGGCCCGGTCACCGCCCGTCTCTCGGCCCTGCTGGCGGACCTAACGACCACCAACGGCACGGTCGTCTGCCGACCAATATCAGAACCCGTCCGCTAGCTGGCGGCAGGTCAGCCGGGGAGGGTGGCTCGGAGGGCCAGGATGCGCTCGACTGAGGCCTTGAACGTGGCGGCGTTCAAGGTGTGGTGGTTGTAGTCGAACAGGAGCGAGTTCGAGGCGGTTACGCCTTCGGTTGGAGTGCTGGCGGCGCAGAGGATCAGGTCCATGCCCGCGCGGGCGGCGAGGGTGGCGCGGCGGGCGATCGAGCCGAACGGGTTGAGCGCGCCGGCCTCGAGCGCGTCGGTGATCGTGACGCCGCCGAACTTCAGGCGCTTGCGCAGCTCTCCCCCGACGATCTTCGAGGACAGCCCGGCCGGGTTCTTGGAGTCAAGGGCCGGATAGATCGCCCAGGACACCATCACGAGCTTGGCCTTGGCGGCGATCGCCGCCTTGTAGGGCGCCTCGTCGATGTTGCGGATCGAGGACAGCGACAGGTGCAGCGTGACCGGCCGCTCGTCGGTGTTCTGGGACGTCGCGGCGGCGCCGAGGCCGGGGAAATGCTTGACCGTCGCGGCGACACCCTGCTTCTGCTGGGCCTTGGCGTACGACGCGCCGAGCCTGGCGACCACGCTCGGGTTGCTGCTGAACGAGCGGCCGAACTCGTCGATGAAGTTGCCAGGCCGACGGAACACGTCGAGCACCGGAGCCAGGTTGACGTTCATGTCGACGCCGTGCAGGTTCTGGCCGCCGGTCTTGCCGGCGTTGATGGCGGCGTCGTTCGGGTGGGCGGCCTCGCCGACTTGCTTCTCAGACAGCACCGGGGCCCCCGGCAGCCGCCGGACCTGACCGCCCTCCTGGTCGGTCATCAGCAGCAGCGGCAGCCGCACCGGATTGGTCTTGGCCTTGTTCGCTGTCTGCAGCTCGCGGTCGACCGCGCGGATCTGGGACTCGGAGCTGATGTTGTCGGCGAAGAAGATCACGCCGGCGACCTTGCCGTGCCTGATCAGGTCGAGCAACTGGGACGGCGGCTTGCGGCCTGAGTAGCTGTAGATCACTCGCTGGCCGGCCAGCTGGGCCGGGGTGAGCTTGGGCAGGATCTTCTCGGCCTCGCTCAGCCCGGCGGCACTCGGTGACACCGCGCCCGGGGCAAGGCCGATGGCTGGAGAGACGCCTGGCGGACTTCCCTGCGCGGGGCCGGTCCCGCCGCCGGTCCCGCCCCCGGTCCCGCCGGAGTGCGTGCTCGTGCCGGTCCCCGTATGGCGACCCGGCCCCGCGTCGTGCTTGGTGGCCGCGTTAGCAGCGAGCGCCACGATCGCCGCGACCACGACCGCAATGCCGCTCGCGAGCGCGATCAGCTTCTTTCCACGCAGGGGAAACAACGAGCCACTCCTTGATCTGGCACGCTCGCCGGCGTAGACGGTCCCGACGGCGTTAGATGACCTGTGGCGGGGCATCCGCCCGCGATGTACTCCGGCTGCCCGGTTACTTCCCATGACCGCCATGCTACGAAGACAGAACGCTGAGCGCATGAATTCGGATTCCCTCGGCCTGCCGGGGCTGCGCATTTAGCGTGGCTGGCGCGATGTAACCGGGAGGTACCGGTAACTTGCGGACTCGACCAATTCCCGGTCTTGCCGACTCACGCGGCTCATGACCGATACTCTGCGTAGGCGCGAGTTCACGGGAACGTCTGGCCCGCCGCCGGGCCCAATTGTTCGCCGTTGTTCTAGCCATTCGCGCTCACACCACAAACCGACCCTGGGAGGACTGATGGTTCAGCGCGACACCAAGTGGCCGGCCGGCACTCCGTGCTGGGTTGACCTTGGGGCCGACGACGTAGCCAAGGCCACCGCGTTCTACGAGGCGCTGTTCGGCTGGGAGACGCAGGTCGGCCCGCCTGAGTCCGGCGGCTACGTCATGTGCGAGGTGCAGGGCCGGCCCGTAGCCGGAATCGGCCCGAAGATGGGGCCGAGCGAAGCACCATCGGCCTGGACGACCTACCTCGCCACCGACGATGCCGACGCGACCGCCGCCAAGATCGGGCCGGCCGGCGGGCAGGTGCTGGCCGAGCCGTTCGACGTGATGGACGTCGGCCGGATGGGCATCGCGGCGGACCCCGGCGGGGCGGTGTTCGGCATCTGGGAATCCAAGGCGCACACCGGCATGCGCCTGGCCAACGAGCCAGCCTCGGTGACCTGGAACGAGAACATGAGCCGCAGCTTCGCCGCTAATAAGGCCTTTTACACGGCCGTCTTCGGATACGCCTACGACGACATGAGCAGCGACGAGTTCAGCTACGCGACGTTCAAGACCACGGGCGATCCGCTGGGCGGAATAGGCGATCTCGGCACGATGGCTCCGGCCGAGATTCCCGCGCATTGGCGCACCTATTTCGCGGTCGACAACGCGGATGTCGCCGTCGAGATGGCCACCAAGCTGGGCGGTCAGGTGCTGGCCCCGCCGTGGGACACCCCGTACGGCCGGATGGCGATCCTGGCCGACGACCAGGGCGCCGCGTTCGCGATCATGTCAATGTCAGAAGCCGCTGTGTAATTTTCCGCCTCCGGGCTGCGCCCTTTGGCGGGGGCCTACGGCGCTTTTAGGCGCCGTCTTCCCTCCTCCTCCGTCGCTGGCGCTCCTCCGTCGTCAGTCCAGACGGCACCGCGCCTCCGGCTAGCGGTTGCCCGCCGACACTGGCTCGGTGTCGGCGGGTGCCGGGGTCAACTCGAACTTCGATGCGACTCGCTCGGCCGTTCGCCGGGCCCAGGCACCGGTGGTGAGCACGCCCAGCGTCAGCACGAGCGCGCCGCAGACGACGATCACCCACCAGCCGACGTGAGTGGCGGTCGCGAACCCGGTCTTGATCGACCCGGCCAGCGCGGAGACCACCACCGAGCCGATCACGGCCACGCCGAGCGAGGCGCCGACCTGGCGGCTGGTCGAGGCGACGGCGGCGGCCACGCCGGCCTGGGCCTGCGGCATCCCGGACATCGCGGTGTTCGTGATCGGGGCGTTGACCAGGCCGAAGCCGAGGCCGAACAGCAGGAAGCTGACGACCAGGCTGATGGTCGAGGTAGTGGCGGTCAGCCTGGTCAGGCTGGCCGCGCTGATGATCAGCGCGAGGCCGGCCCCGATCAGCGGCAGCCTCGGGCCCCGGCTGCCCACGATGCGCCCGGACAGCGGACTGGAGATGGCCGTCATCCCGGCCATTGGCAGCATGTAGAGCCCGGCGTGCACCGCCGACAGGCCCCGGACGTCCTGCAGGTAGATGGTGCTGAGCAGGAGGAACCCGCCGAGGGCCGCGAACGCGGAGACCGCGATCATCGTCGCGCCGGAGAACGGCACGCTGCGGAAGAACCTGGTGTCCAGCAGCGGCTCGGTGCGCCGGGTTTCATAGAGCGCGAACGAGATCGCGGCGACGACGGCGACCGCGAAGCACCCGATGGTCAGCCCTGAGGTCCAGCCGTGGCCAGGACCCTCGATGATGCCGTAGACCAGCGAGGCCAGCGTGATCATGACCAGGAGCTGGCCGACCGGGTCGAACCGTCGCGAGCGCGGCGCCTTCGATTCCGGGACGAACAGGGCGGTGAGCACGATCGCGCCGATGCCGACCGGGATGTTCACCCAGAAGATGGACTGCCAGCCGACCGCGCTGACCAGCAGGCCGCCGACGACGGGGCCGAGCGCCATGGACAGGCCAATGACGCCGCCCCAGATTCCGATCGCCCGGGCCCGCTCGGCCCGCCCGGTGAACGTGTTGGTGATGATCGACATCGCGACCGGGTTGAGCATGGACCCGCCGATCGCCTGGATCATGCGGAAGACGACCAGCGCGCCGAGGCTGGGCGCCAGGCTGCAGAGCAGAGATCCGAGCGTGAACAGCGCCAGCCCGATCTGGAAGGTGCGGCGGCGGCCAAACCGGTCGGCGGTCGAGCCGGACAGCATCAGCAAGCTGGCCAGCACGAGGGAGTAGGAGGCGACCACCCACTGCAGCCCCGACACCGAGGCGTGCAGGTCCTTCTCGATCGACGGAAGCGCGACGTTGACGACCGTGGCGTCCAGGCCGACGATGAATAGGCTCATGCAGCAGATCGCGAGGATGAGCATCCGCCGGGATCTGCTCAGCTCACGCGTGCTCATAGCTCCAGTATGCCCCCGAAATCCTTAGCGACGCTAACCGTCTTGCTCGCGGAGCAAGCCGGAGCAAGCGGCTAGCCGAGATCTCGCCTGCGCACGCCGACCAGGCCCGCACCCGTCAGGGCTACCGCGATCAAGCCAAGCAAAACCAGCGGGAGGACGTGCACGGTGCCGCCGGGGAGCTTAGGCAGGTGGGTGAACGGCGACACGTCCATGATCCAGTGCGATAGCCGCAACGTGGCGCCGAGCAGCAACAGCAGGACCAGGACGCCGAGCACCGACCAGCTGCCCGACACGCTGAACCTCGGCAGCAGGCCGAACAGCGCCACCGCGAGCCCGCCGAGCACCAGCGCGGCCGGGGCCTGAGCGAGCCCGGCGGCCAGCAGCCGCCCGATCTCGCTGCCTCCTCCCCCGGACCGGTAGGTGAACCCGAGCCCGGCGCCGAGACCGACCGAGAGCACAATCGCGACCGTTCCGGCGGCCGCGATCACCAGGTGCGACGCGCTCCAGGCGATCCGCCCGGTGGCGGTCGCCAGCACGGAGTCGGCGTGACCGGCGGACTCTTCCGACTGCAGTCGCAGCACGGCCCCGATCGCGTAGCCGGCGGCGATCAGTCCGGTGAAGCTCAAGATCGCGGCCAGGTAGGCGTTGGTGAGCGCGGCCTGGCCGCCGAGCGTGGCGATGACTCGCCGCACCTGAGCGCTGCCGAGCAGCCCGCCGATGCCCTTGGCCGCCGAGCCGACGACCCCGCCGTAGACGAACGCGCCGATGATCCAGGCCAGCAGGGATCCGCGCTGCAGGCGCCAGGCCAGTGCCAGCGGGCTGGCCAGCGAAGGCGAGCCGACGGCTGACCCTGGCCGCTGGGCGATCAGCCCGGCGTCGTAGTCCCGGCCGGCGGCGAGCACCGCGGCGCCGACCGTCACGACCAGGGCGGTCAGCACCGGGAGCACGAGTACCCACCAGCGGATCGTGCCGAAGGCCTGGTCAAGCTCGGCCCAGCCGACCGGCGACAGCCAGCTGAGCCAGCGCGGGCCGCCAGGCCCGGCCGAATCGCCGGTCGCGCGCAGCAAGAACGCAACCAGCAGCACGCAGAGCGCGAGGCCGCGCGCGGTGCGCCCGCTCTGCGCGAGTTGTGCGGTGACCGCCGCCACGCCGGCGAACGCCAGCCCGCAGCCGACGATCCCGGCGACCATCGCGGTCGACCCGGCAGCGGGCAGCCCGAGCGCGACCGCCGCCACCGTCATCGCCACGCCGATGACCAGGTTCGCGATCCAGGCGACGGCGACCGCGCAGGCCAGCGGCGCGTGCCGGCCCACGACGGCGGCACCGATCAGCTCGAGCCGCCCGGATTCCTCGTCCGCGCGGGTGTGCCGCACCACCAGGAAAATGCTCATCAGCGCGGCACCGAGGCCGAGAAACGCCGAGACGCGCCAGGCGGTCAGCGAGCCGAGCGAGTTGCCGTAGAGCGGCCCGTACAGCGACAGCAGCGCCGGGTTGGTCCCGGCGGCGGCGATGAACGCCTCCCGCGCGGCCGCGTTCGGGTACAGGTTGCGGAAGCCGTACACGGACGCTGCGACGAACGCGGTTAGCACGTAGAGCCAGATCACGAGCATGTTCCGGTCGCGGCGCAGAGCCAGCTTGATCAGCGCGCCGGTTCCGGTCAGCGTCCTCATGCCGACGCTCCTTCGGCGACCCCTGCCCCGGTGTCGGAGCCTGCGTCGGGCTCGGGCGCGTAGTGCCGCAGGAACAACTCTTCGAGAGTCGGCGGCTGGCTGGTCAGGCTGCGCACGCCGGCGGCCGCCAATTCAGCGAGAACGGCGGTCAGCTTGTCGGTGTCCACCTCGCAGCGAAGCCGGTTGCCCGCGATGTCGAGACTGTGCACGCCGGGCAGCCGCTCCAGGCCGGACGGCGGCGCGTCGAGCTCGGCGCTGATCGAGGTCCTGGTCAGGTGCCGCAGGTCGGCGAGGCTGCCGCTCTCTACCGACCTGCCGAGCCTGACGATCGTGACCCGGTCGCAGAGGGCTTCGACCTCGGACAGGATGTGGCTGGACAGCAGGACCGTCCGGCCGCGCTGTTTCTCCTCCTCGATGCACGTCCTGAACATGGCCTCCATCAGCGGATCGAGTCCCGAGGTCGGCTCGTCCAGAAGCAGCAACTCCACGTCGGAGGCCAGGGCCGCGATCAGCGCGACCTTCTGCCGGTTGCCCTTGGAGTAGGCCCGGGCCTTGATGGTCGGGTTGAGCTCGAACCGCTCGATCAGGCTGGCCCGGCGATCGGCGTCGAGCCCGCCGCGCAGCCGGCCGAGCAGGTCGATCACCTCGCCGCCGGTGAAGTTGGGCCACAGGCTCACGTCGCCGGGCACGTAGGCGAGCCGGCGATGCAACTCGGTGGCCTGCGCCCAGGGATCGCCGCCGAGCATCGAGATCGATCCGCCATCGGCGCGCAAGAAGCCGAGCAGAACCCGGATCGTGGTCGTCTTGCCGGCTCCGTTGGGTCCGAGGAACCCGTGTACCTCGCCGGTCGCGACGCTCAGGTCGAGCCCGTCGAGCGCGATTGTCTTGCCGTAAGCCTTGCGGAGGCCGATGATCTCAATTGCCCCAGTCATGCTTCAGAGACTACACTAGTTTTACAAAGTTATGAAAGTTATGAAGAGATGGATCAGGATATCTGCCGACACAGGACCAAGGGGCGATGAGTTGACCGGCGAACAGGGCGACGTTGACCGGCGGGAGCGGGTGCTGCGATTCACCGAGCGGTTCGGCTCGGTGCTGGTCGAGTCGGGGGTGCCCCGGATGCCGGCCTGGATCTTCGCCGCGCTGCTGGCTACCGATTCCGGGTCGCTGACCTCGGCCGAACTATGCGACTTGCTGCAGGTGAGCCCGGCGGCGATCTCCGGCGGCGCCAGGTACCTGATCGGAGTCGGCATGATCCGCCGGGAAGGACAGCCGGGTTCTAACCGGCATCACTACCGGGTCCCCGACGATGTCTGGGACTTCCTGTTCAGAGACCGGGACCGGGTCCTCGAGCGGTTTACGGCCACGTTCAGGCAGGGCGTTGGCCTGCTCGGCGCCGATACGCCTGCCGGGGCGAGGATGGCCGAGTCGGTAGACTACTTCGAGTTCGTGAGCGCTGAGCTGCCCGCAATCCTGGCCAAGTGGCAAGCCCACAAGGCCGCGGTCAACAGCGTCTCCGCCGGCCCGGATGGCCGACCCGCGCCCGAACGTCGGTAAGACTGGTACTTAGAAGTGCCGTTGACAGGAGGGCAGCCAAGGTGCCGCGCGATCCAGGAGACCTCTACGAGCTGACCCCGGTGGCGGAGAACCTGGAATCCGACCTGGTGATGCTGTACTACCTGGACGGGTTCATCGACGCCGGGGCGGCCGGCCGCCAGTTGTCCGCGCATCTGCTCACCACGTTCGAGCACACCGAGGTCGCCCGCTTCGACGTGGACTCGCTGATCGACTACCGGTCGCGCAGGCCCGCGATGTTCTTCGTGAAGGATCACTGGGAGAGCGTCGAAGCGCCGGAGATCGTCCTCCACCGGCTTCAGGATTCAGCCGGTACCCCTTTCCTGCTGCTCGACGGCCTTGAGCCGGACCGGGAATGGGAGACGTTCACCAAGGCCGTGCTCAAGCTGTCGTCGGCGCTGAACGTCCGCCTCATGACCAGCTTCCACGGCATCCCGATGGGAGTGCCGCACACCAGGCCGCTCGGGGTCACCGGGCACGCGACCTCGCCCGAGCTGATCGACGGCTACCAGCCGCTGGTCGACCGGCTTCAGGTACCGGGCAGCGCGATGGCGCTGATCGAGCTGCGGATGGGCGAGGCGGACAAGCCCGCGGTCGGGTTCGCCGTGCACGTGCCGCACTATCTGGCGCACGCGTCCTACCCGACGGCCGCCGTGGCCCTGCTGTCCGCAGTCGAGCAGGCCACCGGCCTGAGCCTGCCCGCCGACGCGCTGCGCGAGGCGGCCGAGGTCACCGACGCCGAGATCGAGCGTCAGGTAGCCGGCTCTGAGGAGGTCACCGAGGTCGTCAAGACGCTCGAAGAGCAGTACGACGCGTTCAACGCCGACCGCCAGAACCTGCTGGCCGAGCAGCCGGAGAACATGCCGACGGCCGATGAGCTGGGCGCGCAGTTCGAGCGGTTCCTAGCCGAGCAGCAATTCGGCGGCGAAGGCACCGAGAGCTAGGCAGTGCTAGCCCGGGGGGACGCCCCGGATCCCCGCGGCCAGCGAGCGAGCGTGGGGTGTGAGCGAGAGCTGGTACGTACGTGCGAGCCTAGGTGCGAGCCAAAGCTAGTACGTATGTGCGAGCGTAGTCAGCTAGTACGTGCGTTCAACGGACCATACTTTCGCAGACCGGGTGAATTTGCATATTCACCGTGATTTTCCAGGATGAATATGCAAATTCACCGGGTTGCTCAATCTTGGCGCGTTGAAACAATGCCAACTTTTGCCCCTTTGGCAACGCCCGCCACAGTAGCGACTCGGACTGGAGTCGCGCGTGCGAGGCGGCGCGAGAACGGGCGCGCGAGAACTAGTACGTGCGTACGATAAAGCATTAATTAGTACGTACGTGCGAGCGAGTGGGCGCTAGTAGACGCTTGCGAGCGAACGGGAGATAGTACGTGCGCGCTAGAGCAGCTAGTACGTGCGTGTGAGAGGGAGATCGGGAAACAGGGCGGCGGCGCCGCAGCGGTGCTCGCTGAAAGGTGAACCCTTTCAACCCCCGCCGTCGCGGCCGATCCAGCGGAGCGTCGCTGTCCGCGGATCACCCCGATCGCCGCCCTGTTTCCCGTGGCCACATGACCCCCGTACATGTGGCCCGGCCCCCTGCGGCTGCCCCGTGCGATCCGCCGCCGAGCCGGTGCCACGATCATGCCCGAGGAATTGTGAAGCCCAGCCTGCGTACAGGCCAAATCCCGGTCAATCTTTGGATCGGCGCTAGCCCCTCATAAAACTGCCGAGGGCGCCACCCACGGCGCCGCCGGCCACGGCCTCGCCGGCTCCCTGGGTGACCAGGTAGGGCTGGAGGGCGTGGGCCAGGTTCGGCACCGGCATGGACTGGAGGAATACCCGGCCCGGGCCGGTCAGGGCGACCAGGTGCAGGCCGTCGCCGCCGAACATCAGGTTGGCGATGCCACGGATCCTGGTGATCTCGAACTGGACGCTGGCCTGGAACGCGCCGACGTGACCTGGGTGCACCAGCAGCGTCTGGCCGGGCGGCAGCTCGTACGAGGTCATCTCGCCGCCCACCTCGATCCAGGCGCGGCCCTGACCCTCCAGCTTCTGCATGACGAAGCCGTCGCCGCCGAACAGGCCGGCCCGGAAGCCCTGCTGGAACCCGGCACCGACGGCGATATCTGGGGTACCGCACAGGAAGCCGTGCCGGTGCACCATGTAGGCGTCGCCGTTGCGGAGGTCGAGCGGCACGATGTGGCCTGGCACCTTCGCGGCGAAGGTGACCGACCCGGGGCCCTCGTACCTGGTCAGCGTGATCCCGCCGCCGCCGACCATGCGCTTGAGGCCGCCCATGAAGCCGCCTCCACCGCCGTTGTTGCCGGTGGTCTGCGACATCTGGATGCCCGCGGTCATCCAGGCCAGTTCTCCGTGCGGAGTGACGACGTACTCGCCCGGCGCGAGCTGAACCTCCAGGGTGGGCATGACTGTGCCCTTGACTTCGGCTTGCATAGGGGTAAGACCCTCCAAACTGCTTGACAACATGACGAACCCTGGCGATTCAGGTACAAGGTACTTGCGAGTGGCCGATGAGGTGGCCCGGCGGCGAAAACCGGTTGCGAGGCTGTGCGAGATTTGTGGACGTGAATGACTACGTAGCCGTGAACAGGGCCAACTGGGATGAGCGGGCGCCGGCGCACTTCGCGTCGGCGGACTACCAGGTCAGGGAGTTCCTCGACGACCCGAAGCACCTCAGCCGGGTGGTCAGGTTCGACCTGCCGTTGCTCGGCGACATCTCCGGGCGCAAAGGCGTGCACCTGCAGTGCCACATCGGCACCGACACGATCTCGCTGGCCAGGCTCGGGGCGTCGATGACCGGGGTGGACTTCTCCGCGCCGGCCCTCGCGGCCGCTCGCGACCTGGCCGCCAAGACGGGCGCCGACGCCGTGTTCGTCGAGTCCGAGCTGTACTCGGCGCCGGACGTCATCGGCCGGGAGTCCTTCGACTTCGTGTTCACCGGCATCGGGGCGCTCGGCTGGCTGCCGAACATCCGCAAGTGGGGCGAGGTCGTGGCCGCGGTTCTCAAGCCGGGCGGACGGCTGTTTATCAGGGAAGGCCACCCGATGCTGCTGACCCTCGAGGACCCCAGGGATGACAAGCTGCTCGTGGTCGATTTCCCGTACTTCGAACGCGAAGAGCCGAGCGTCTGGGACGAGGGCGGCACGTACGTCGAGACCGATCATGTGTTCACCAATAACGTGACGCACGAGTGGAACCACGGGCTCGGCGAGATCGTCACCGCGCTGCTGGAGGCCGGGATGACGATCACCGGCCTGGTCGAGCACGACAGCGTTCCGTGGGAAGCCTTGCCCGGCTACATGACGCAACTCGAAGACAACCTCAACGAGTGGCGACTGACCGACCGCCCGTGGCGCCTGCCGCACAGCTACACCCTGCAGGCGATCAAGCGGTGTTAGCTTTCCGCCTCCGGTCGCTGCGCTCCCTTTGGCGGGGCCGGCCTCGGGCAACCGAGGCGGCGAACCCGCGCAAATCTTTCTCCCTATTCCTATCTATTTGATAGGTAAGAGGATTCGGCAGCGTATCCTGAGTGGGGAGAGGTGATAGCCATGACCGTTCAGGAAGTCGACAAGCTCTCGTTTCTGCAGGATTGGGCCCAGTGGCACGCCGAGCACGAGGCCGCGCTGGCCGACGAGCACGGCTGGCTGGCGATCACCAGCGTCAACTGGCTTGCGGCCGAGGCCCAGCGGTTCGCCGACGCGCCCGGTGCGTGGCTGACCGGCGAGGACGGCGTGCTGGTCGTGCTTGACCGGGGCGAAAACCTTCGGGTGAACGGGCAGCCCGTATATGACCAGCACGTGTTCGACCCGATCCCCGAGCGCGGCGGGATCAACGTCGAGTCTGGCAACGCGGTGATCGAGGTCGCCAAGCGGTGCGGTCACTACATCGTGCGGCCCCGGCACCCGGAGAGCCCGCTGCGGCTGAACTTCGCCGGGATTCCGGTGTACCAGCCCAGCCAGGACTGGGTGCTGACCGGCCGGTACCTGGCCTTCGACCAGCCGCGTCCGACGACCGTCGGCTCGGTGGTGGAGGGCCTGCACCACGTCTATGACTGCCCGGGGCAGGTCGAGTTCGAGTTCGGTGGACAGAAGCTGGCGCTGACCGCGTTCAACGGGAAGTCACCCGGCACCTACGGCCTGCTGTTCACCGACCTCACGTCGGGAGTGACCACGTACGCGGCCAACCGGTCGCTGCAGGTCGGGCCGCCGGAAGCGGACGGCTCGGTGACGCTGGACTTCAACCGCGCGGTGAACCTGCCGTGCGCGTTCACCGACTTCGCCACCTGCCCGCTGCCGCCGGCCGAGAACAAGCTGCCGATCGCGGTGGAGGCCGGGGAGAAGCTGCCGTACGAGCGGATGCGGCCTTCGGCTTAGGCCGTCGCGGTTACCGCTCGGATGAGGCCGGAGTGCAGCCGGTGCCAGGTCACGGATCTGAAGCCCGCCGCGGCGAGCAGCTTGGTCGCGCGCAGCCTGGTCCTGGCCCGGTCGCTCCGGCCGCCGATCAGCGTGGGCAGCAGGGCCAGCGAGAAAAGGTCGGCTAGGACAAGGCGGCCGCCGGGAGACAGGACACGGTGGCACTCGGCGAGGCCGGCCGCCTGGTCGGCCCAGTGGTCGAACGACGTGGTGCTTACCACCAGGTCGAAGGTGGCGTTCTCGAACGGCAGCCGCTCGGCGCTGCCTTGCAGGTAGCGCAGTCGGCCATCCTCTGGCTTAGCCGCCTCGATCATGCCGGTGGCGGCGTCCACTCCGGTCAGCTCGGCGGCATCGGGCAGCCGCTCGGCCAGCTGGCGCAGCAGCAGGCCGGTGCCGCAGCCGACGTCGAGCACTCGCTTGGGCGCCCCGGCGGCGGCCAGCGCCACGTCGATGGTCCGCCAGACCACCTCGGCGTGGAACCGGCCGAGCAGGCCGCCTTCGTAACCCAGGGCGCGATTGTGAAAAGCCTGCACATCGCGGTACTTGGGCACGGTCAGATCTTTACCCGCGTTCGCGGCGCTCACAACTCAGATTTGCCTCGCGCGTTTGACCAGGTACCCGGGGCCGGCTCGCTGTCGGAGGCGTGCGATAGGGTCGGCTGCTTGCGGGGAAATCGGCAGGTCACGGGGTTATTCGTGCAGATTGGCAGCTTGTGTTGGCAAGGCGCGCGTTGGATCAGCAATCATCTCCGGCCGTACCCAAGCTGTCTAGGAGCCTGCGGACGCTGCTGATCTTTGTCAGCGTGCTGGTCTTCGTCGACACTGTGTTCTACACCGCGCTGACTCCTCTGCTGCCGCACTACGTGCACAGCGCGCAGCTGTCTAAAGCCGGGGCCGGGATCCTGGTCGCGGCTTACCCCTTCGGCACGCTCCTCGGGGCACTGCCAGCCGGGCTGCTGGTCGCTCACCTGGGCGCCCGGCGCGGAGTGCTGATCGGCCTGATCCTGATGAGCGCTTCGACGCTGCTGTTCGGCTGGTCGAAGACGGAAGTGGTGCTCGACGCCGCCAGGTTCGTGCAGGGGATCGGCGGAGCGTCCACCTGGGCGGCCGGAATGGCCTGGATCGCCAGTGCCGCGCCGGCCGAGCGGCGAGGGGAATTGCTTGGCACCGCGCTCGGCGCGGCGATCGGCGGCGCGTTGTTCGGGCCGGTCGTCGGGTCGATCGCCAACCAGATCGGCACCGGGCCGACGTTCTCGGCGGCGGCCGTGTTCGGGGCCGTCCTGATCGTGCTGAACTTCCTGGTGCCCGCACCGGCCAATACCGAGCCGCAGGGGCTGGCGGCGGCGTTCGCCTCGATCAAGGACCACGAGGTCGCTATGGGCCTCTGGCTGACGATAATCGCAGGCCTTGGGTTCGGCGTGCTGGACGTGCTGGCTCCATTGCGGCTCAACCAGCTCGGCGCAGGCGCGCTGCTGATCGGCGCTACGTTCCTCGCTACGGCGGCACTCGAGGCCGGATTCTCGCCCTTCATCGGGCGGCTGGCCGACCGGCGGGGCCCCTACCTTCCGGTCAGGATCTCGCTGGCCGTCGGCGTGGTCCTGAGCCTGCTGGCCTCGGTGGTCTCTCCGTACGGGCTGCTGATGGCGCTGCTGATCCTTGGCATGCCGTCCTTCGGCACGCTGTTCGCTCCGTCGACGGCGCTGCTGGCGGAGTCGGCGCACCGGCTTAACCTGCACCAGGGCCTGGCGTTCGGACTGGCCAACCTGGCCTGGGCGCTTGGCCAGTCGATCGCGGCGTCCGCCAGCGGCGCGATCGCTGAGGTCACCAATGACTTCGTGCCCTACGCTCTACTAGCCTTTGCCTGCCTGGTGACTTTGGTATTCATTCGCGGCCGCGGAAACAGACCGGTCGCCGAGGAGGCTTGATGCTGTTCCCCACGTCGCTGGTCGGGAGTTACCCGCAGCCGGACTGGCTGATCGACCGGGAGAAGCTGGCGGGCCGGTTCCCGCCTCGGGTGCGGGCTCGGGAGCTGTGGCGAGTCGATCCGCAGTACCTGGCGGAGGCGCAGGCCGATGCGACCCGGCTGGCGATTCTTGACCAGGTGGAGGCCGGGCTGGACATCCTGACCGACGGCGAGATCGGGCGGGAGAGCTACTCCAACGCGTTCGCGACGGCGCTCGACGGAGTCGACGTCGACAATCCGGGCACGGCGCTGGATCGCAGCGGGCACCCGAACCCGGTGCCGCGCATTGTCGGGCCGATCAGCCGGCGGCACGCCGTGAATGTGGAGGCGTTGCGGTTCCTGCGCTCTCAGGCTGCTCCGGGCAAGGTTGTCAAGGTCACGGTGCCCGGGCCGTTCACGATGGCGCAGCAGGCGCAGAACGACTTCTACCCGACGCTCGAAGAGGCGGCCTACGGGTACGCGGCGGCGGTGCGGGAGGAGGTCGCCGACCTGTTCGCGGCCGGCGCCGACATCGTCCAGCTCGACGAGCCCTACCTGCAGGCGCGGCCCGATCCGGCCAAGGCGTTCGGGGTCGCAGTGATCAACGCTGCTTTGGAGGGGATCAGCGGGACGACGGCCGTCCATTTGTGTTTTGGTTACGCGGCGATCATTCACGAACGGCCGAGCGGCTACTCGTTCCTGCCTGAGCTGACCGATTGCGTGGCCAAGCAGATCTCGATCGAAACGGCCCAGTCCGAGCTGGACTGCTCGGTGCTGGCCCCGCTGGCTTCGGCCGGCAAGACGGTCATTCTCGGGGTGCTTAACCTCGGGGATCCTTCGGTCGAGACGACTGCCGTCGTGGCCGAGCGGGTGCGGCGGGCGCTGCCATTCGTGCCCGCCGAGCAATTGGTGCTCGCGCCGGACTGCGGGATGAAGTACCTGCGCAGGGATTCGGCGTTCGGCAAGCTGCAGGCCCTGACCTCAGCCGCCGCTGAACTGCGAGCCGGCCGTCTCTGACGTGGCTACATGAAAGTCCCGTTACTGTAGTTGCGTCCCGGGACGCAACTACAGTAACGAGGCATCGACGCTGCTGAATCCGGCGCCAGGCATCGAACTCATCCCCAGCCAGGCTTCACTTCACGTCGGCCAGCGTCGTTGGCCTTCTGCTAAGGCAGACGGCTGCGCCGCCCCCGGATCGGATTCCGGGGGCGGCGCGACGTTTGGTTGCTAGTGGTGGTGGCCGGTCGGGCTTGGCGTTGGCACGGGAGTGCCCGGCGTCGACCGGATGGCGGGCTGGTGCCTGGTCTTGCCGACTTCGAGCATGACCTTGCCCTTCGACACAGGATAGGCGCTGTAGACGAACCAACTCCGCGGGACATTGCGGATCACGATGTCACGGCTATGGTCCACCAAGGTGTGGTACTCGGCCACGGTGACGTGCCTGGTCCGCATCAAGGCGAGCCCGGCTCCCAGCCGGTGACCGATGATGTGCAGCCCGTGCAGCGCTTCGCCGGGCGCGAACGCTGAAGCAGTCGTCTCATACCGTTCGCCGGGCCTGGCCGGGCGCCCGAACCCAAGCTCGGCACTGCCGTGGAAATTGGTCGGTATCCGGATCCCGATCTCGCAGTTGCTGCCGCTGCTCTCGTGACACCGGCCCTTGGCGCTGATCGTCTTGATGCCGGTGAAACCGCCGCTGCTGCCGATATACACATTGGTGTCGACGAGCGACGGTGAGGCGGCCACGAGGGAAAGCTTGATATTGAGACCGTGGGCCTTGAACTCGGCGTCGTACTTCTTCTGATCGGCGTACGGGTTCTTGACGAACACGTCGATGTAGTGGCCATGCCTGGTGAAGGTGAGGGCGGCCTTCGCGTTACCCGGACCGACGTTGAACGGGCCGACGTGCTCGCCCGGACGGCCGACCAGGCCCGCGATCAGCATCGCCCCCGCGACGCCGAGCACGACCGGGGCCACGATGACCCAGCGAAGGGGCATCTTTCCTTGCAGGCCAATCCGGCGGGCTCTCGGGCGCGCGGCCGCCGGTGACGAGCCCGGTGCCGAGGCCGATGTCGACGTGATCGCGGCGATCAGGTCCGTGTGCGTGCGGTCGGAGACGAGTTGGCTCGCTTCCGCGTCGGAGATCGGCGAGAGATCGGCGATCTGGCTGAGGTCGTTCATGCGCGGTCTCCATTCATGACGGGAAAATGAGCGTCGTAGCGCGGCCTGTTTTCTGACTGGCCGACGGCCTTCGACTGGCCGACGGCCTCTGACTGGCCGACGGCCTCGGCGAACCTGGCGCGGGCTCGGTGCAGCCTGACTCGCACCGCGTTGCGGGAGCAGCCGAGAACGGTGGCGATCTCGCCGTGGTCCAGGCCTTCCCAGCCCACGAGGGCGAGCAGTTCGCGATCTGCATCCGACAGGCCGCGGAACGCGGCTGCCACCAGAGCCAGCCGCCCGGTGTACTCGGGATCGGTATGCACCAAGGCCAGGTCGCGGCTGAGCCGCTCGCTCAGCTCGGTCTTCCGGCGCTCGCCCCGGTGGTAGTTGGCGAGCATCCGGCGGGCCACGCCATACAGCCAGAGCCTGGCCTCTTCGCCTGGCGGCACGTCATCGAGGCGACGCCAGGCGGTCAGGAAGGTCTCGGCGACGACGTCGGCCGCGTCTTCGCCGTTACCGGTACGGCGAAGTGCGTAGCCGAGGATCGGCGTGCAGTTGGCGGTGTAGATGTCCTCGAACCGGCGGCGCCGGTCATCGCCGAGAACAGATTGCGAGTGTCTCAAGATCGCTCCCTTCGACACCCGCTACATGTCCGCACACCGCCGGGCATTTCACGGTAACTGACTGGTCGCATTGACGCGGTCCGGCAGCGGGTTGCTGGAATCGTGTATGCCGGGTATTATGCTTGGCATGATGTCGGGAATGATGAAGTCGTGAGCGTCCCCCACGCACTGCTCGCGCTGCTCAGCGAGGGGCCCAAGTTCGGCCTGCAA
>DATNFM010000011.1:0-8485 GCA_035606435.1 Streptosporangiaceae bacterium
TCGGTGACGGAGGCCGATCTAGCCGGCTTCACCAACGTAGTAAAAGCCCTCCAGGAGGTATCCAGATGACAGACCCGCCCCTCGACCCGCACCCGGCGCGGCGTGCTCCTCCCGGTAGTCGGAGGGAAGTGCTCGCAACGGATGATAGGTGGCGTCTAAGGAATGGTAAGTGGGCCGAAAGGGAGGCCGCTCGATGAGCGTCGTGCTGGTGACGGGCGGGAGCGGGACGTTCGGGAGAAAGTTGGTGCCGCTGCTGGCCGAACGTGGTCACGACGTGCGCATAGTCTCCCGCCGTCCGGGCGCGGGCACTCACGTCGGCGACCTCACCACCGGGGCTGGCATCGCCGAGGCGGCGGCCGGAGCCGAACTCATTGTGCACGCGGCCACTGACAACAGTTTCCGGGCCGGGCGGACGGATCTGGTGCAGACCCAGAACCTGCTGGCGGCCGCGACCGGCTGCCGGCATCTGCTCTATATCTCGATCGTCGGCATCGACGATATCCCGTTCGGCTACTACCAGCGCAAACTTGCCTGCGAGCAGGCGATCGCGGCCAGTTCGGTGCCGTCTACGACGTTGCGAGCCACTCAGTTCCATGAGCTAATCGAAAAGATGCTCCGCACGGTTTCCCGCTGGCCGGCTGCCCCGCTGCCGCTTAGCTTCCGATTCCAGAGCGTCGCGGCGGCGGAAGTAGCCGCCAGGGCCGCCGGGCTGCTCGACGCCGAACCGACCGGCCGGGCACCGGACTTCGGCGGTCCGCAGGTGCTGACCGGCCGACAGATCGTGGCCGACTGGCGGGCCGCTCGCGGCCGGCCACGAGCCGTGATCGGCGTGCGGCTGCCAGGGGAGGTGGCGCGAGCGTTCACGCAGGGTCGAAACACCTGCCCCGGCCACGCCAACGGCCGCCAGACGTGGGCCGAGTTTCTAGCTCAAACCTGAGCATTCCGGCCGGTCACGGGTGTCCGTCGTCGCTGCCCCAGCTAGAGAATAGTTAGCCAATGAAATAAATTAAGACTCCAGCCGGTTCCTAATCGTCATCCTGCGACAGCTACCAGCACGCGCACCAGTGAGGCCCAACAAACTTGGCTACGTCAGATCGCAGTCCCGCAGACAACAGTGCCGCAAACGGCGGTGCCACCCCCAACGGCGCCACCCCCAACGGCAGCACTCCGCACGCGACGGCCGGCACAAGCCCCAACGGCGTCAGCGCTGACCGGGACGGCAAGCGGGGGCTGCGGGCAGGGCACTACAAGTGGACGGCGTTGTCGAACACCACGCTCGGCATCCTTGCCGCGACGGTGAACGCCTCGATCGTGATCATCTCGCTTCCGGCGATCTTCCGCGGCATCCACCTGAACCCGCTGACCCCGGGCAACATCAGCTACCTGCTGTGGATGCTGATGGGCTACCTGGTGGTCTCCGCGGTCCTGGTCGTGACGCTCGGCCGGCTCGGTGATATCTACGGCCGGGTGCGGATGTACAACCTGGGCTTCACGCTGTTCGCCCTGGGCGCGCTGGCGCTGCCGTTCGACCCGCTGAAGGGACCCGGCGGCGCGCTCTGGCTGATCGGCTTCCGCATCATCCAGGCGGTCGGCGGCGCCATGCTGATGGCGAACTCCCCGGCGATCCTGACCGACGCGTTCCCGTCCAACCAGCGCGGCATGGCGATGGGCATCAACCAGGTGGCCGGCATCTCGGGCCAGTTCATCGGCCTGATCCTGGGCGGCGTCCTGGCCGCGATCAACTGGCGACTGGTCTTCATCGTCTCCGTCCCGATCGGCATCGGCGGCGCGATCTGGTCCTACGTCAGCCTGAAGGAGATCGGCGCCCGGACTCCGGCCAGGATCGACTGGCTGGGCAACATCACGTTCGGGGTCGGCCTGATCGCGTTGCTGACCGGCATCACCTACGGCATCCAGCCCTATGGCGGCCACACGATGGGCTGGACCAGCCCGACCGTGCTCACCGGCCTGATCGGCGGCGTGGCCTTGCTGGTCGCGTTCTGCTTCATTGAACTGCGGGTCGCCAACCCCATGTTCGACCTGCGGCTGCTCAAGATCAGGTCGTTCTCCACCGGCGTCAGCGCGGCCCTGCTCGCCTCGATCTCGCGCGGCGGCATGCAGTTCATGCTGATCATCTGGCTGCAGGGCATCTGGCTGGTGCTGCACGGCTACAACTTCATCGACACGCCGCTATGGTCGGGCATCTACCTGCTCCCGCTGACCGGCGGGTTCCTGATCGCCGGGCCGTTGTCCGGGTACCTGTCCGACCGGTACGGAGCTAAGTACTTCGCCTCAGGCGGCCTGCTGGTCACGGCGCTGGCCTTCGGCGGCCTGCTGCTGGTGCCGACTAACTTCAGCTACCCGGTCTTCGCGATCCTGATTTTCGTGTCCGGAGCGGGCATGGGCCTGTTCTCCGCCCCGAACGCGGCGGCGGTGATGAACAGCGTCCCGGCCAAGCAGCGAGGCGCGGCCTCCGGCATGTTCGCTACCTTCCAGAACTCGGGTTTCGTCCTGTCCATCGGGATCTTCTTCTCGCTGATGATCGCCGGACTGGCCTCCAGTTTGCCGACCACGCTGACGAACGGCCTGCACCATCAGGGCGTTTCGCTGGGGGTGGCGCATCAGATCGGCTCGCTGCCGCCGGTCGGCAGCCTGTTCGCCGCCTTCCTCGGCTACAACCCGATCCACACCCTGCTCGCCCCGACCGGAGCCCTTAACCACCTGCCCGCGCACAACGTGGCCGTGCTGACCGGCAAGCAGTTCTTCCCGCAACTCATCTCCGGCCCGTTCCACCACGGCCTGGTGATCGTGTTCACGATGGCGGCCGTCGTGCTGGTCATCGCCGCGATCCTGGCCCTGCGGCACAGCGGCAGCGAGGTGCTGAAGGAACGGGCGGACGTGGACACGGCCACCGCGATAGCCGAGGCCGAGACGGTCGACGCCACCAACAGCGCCTGATGAAGGACGCCTACGCCAGGTAAGCCACCGCGACCCTGGACAAGATCTCGCACAACTTGATGATCTCGCTGATCGACGCCCACTCTCCGGCGGCGTGGTGGTTGCCGCCGGAGGAGCCCATGAGCAGCGTGGGGATCCCGGCCGCCTGCATGAGGGCGGCGTCCCGCCAGGCATTCAGGCCGGTGATCCTCGGCGAGACGCCGAGCACGTCGGTCATCGCCTTGACCACGAGTTTCTGCAGGGCCTCGTGTCCTTCCGCGACGAACGGCTGCCGGTCCAGTTTCACGACGACCTCACCGTTGAACCCCGGCTCGTTCTTGGCGACCTCCGCGAAGATCGCTTCGATCTCGGCGACCCGGTCCCGCAAGGTCTCGCCGGGCTGGGTGCCGACCTTGATCCCGAGCTTGGCGAAGTCCGGGTACTTGGCGTAGCCAGAGCCGCCGCTGATCGTCGCGGTATGGAACACCGCCGGGCCATTCAGCAAAGACGGGTACGGCTGGAACTTGGTCCGGTCGAGCCGGTGCAGCCTGGTGATGACCTCGGCCATGTGGACGATCGCGTCGACCCCGGCATCTGGTTCAGAGCCGTGCGCCGCGACCCCGCGGGTGATGACCTCGATATAGCCGAGCCCCTGGTGCTCGATCACCAGGTCGCCGATCGGCTGCGGCCCGATCACGATCGCGGCGTCGATGCCGCCCTGCTTGGCGAGCCACTCCGATCCGATGGAGTTACCCTCTCCGTCGGCGACGAACGCGGCCATGAGGTCGCCGCGCAGCCGGGCTCCCGCCTGGGCGAGCAAGCGCAAGGTCAGCATCGCTGCCGCACAGCCCGACTTGTCGTCGGAGGCGCCGAGCCCCACGATCCGGTTTCCGCGTACCCGGGGCACCAGCGCGTCCTCGGGCCAGCCTTCGTAGCCGACGGTGTCGGTGTGCGCATTCAGGCACAGCGTCGGCGCGCCGGCGCCACGCCCGCCACTACCACGAAGTGTCACCAGGACATTCGGCCGACCCTGCTCAATTTCAATGACGTCGACTTCAGCCGGGGTATCGGCGAACCAGTCCGCGATAAAACTGGCAATCGTTTGCTCGCCCGGTCCGCCCGTCACGTGCGCTGGCGTGACCGATTCGATCCTTATTAGTTCACCAAGTAGGTCAACGACCTGTTTTGTCGTAACTCCCCAGGTCAAGGCCCTGCTCCCTATCCCAGGGTAGGTTCGGCGGAACATGCTCCGTGTACGGAATATGGCTTGTACAGAGTATCGCTAGCATGCCGCCAAGCCACTAAAGTGTCAAGCATTAGCTACTGTTTATTCCGGTCTCCCTGATCCGCAGATCATCGAAAGTCTCACGCCGAATTACGATCCTCTGCGTACCGTTATTACAGAAGGTCGGCGCCAGCCGCCAGGGCCAGCCGCAGTTCACCAGCGTCACGGAATGGTGCCGATCTCGAAAGTGACCGCGCTGTAAACGACGATTTTCGAGCCGCACTGGTTGGGCCCGGTCTTATTCAGGCGGCCGGCGATCGAGGTGGTGAAATTGCCGTTCCACCGCAGGCCGCGATATTTGCCGGTCGAGTAGAAGACGCGGAAGGTACCGGTCTGGCGCGCCTTGAACCAGCAGGTCGCCAGGTTGGGCGCCTGGTTGGTGGTGCTGGTCAGGTGCCTGCGCACGGCGAGCCTGCCGTCAGGGAAGACTAGGCTCGCTCGTCTGCGCAAGAAATAACCTTTAGCGCGAAAAGCTCCCTTGGCGGTTACTTGCGGGTGATAAGGCCCGGGTACTTTGGTGACAATCCTGATGACCTCCTTGCCATGCGGGGCAGCCCTGCCATTCGGGGCAGCGCTAAAGCCGGTCGTCAGCAATACGGCCACCACCGTGATCCCGGCGGCAGTCCCCCTGATACGTCGCATCTCGTCCTCCGTTGATCAGCTCAGAAGTAGCCCACTGACGCCGCTGTAGCGGTCGCGGCCACGGCGAGCAGCATGGCCCCGTCCAGGCGCCGCCAGTACACCGTGCGCAAGAGCAGATCCAGTTGCCCGGCCGCGTCCGGCTGAACGCCTGCCTCCCGAATGTCCCTGAGTAGCGCCGCCGCCCTCGCGCCGCCGTGCGCCAGGCCGATCGCCGCGGCTAGCACAACGGCTGCGCCGGGCCGGGACGCGGCCATCGCGATGACCGCGATCGGCAGCAAGCCGAACCCGGCGTAGGGATTCCTGGTCGCGAAGCCGGGCCCTAGCATTGCTCCCCAGACCAGCACCCGCCGCCACGGCGACGCGTCGATCATCATCGTCTGCGGCACCTGCCACCGCCGGCCCGGCGCAGCCAGCCGGCCAAGGCCCGCGATCTCGGCCACGCCGTAGCAGCAGCCGTAGATCGCCGCCAGCACCAGCGCGGCGCCAGCCAACGGCAGCACTGCGGTCAGCCCCAGCAGGGCCAGCCCGACCACGATCCAGACCGCGACCGCGGGCAGCACGTAGGCGGCCAGCACCAGGCACCGGGCCGAGAGCCTCCCGACCGGAAGGCCAACCGCCAGCGAGGCGGCGGAATTCACCCCTCAAGGCGAGTACGCCTTCGAGTAGCCGTTCACCACGGCCAGGATCACCGCCAGCCCGCCAAGCCCGGCCAGCAGCGATGTCACCGCAGTTCTGCGTGCTGGAGGCGGCTCTGCTCGGCCCGGATATCCGCCGGGCTCGAGCAGTGGCAGCAGATACAGGCGGTCTGGCAGGTGCACCAGGCCTTGCAGCCGCCCGGCCCGATGCAGTCGTAGCAGACCTTGTAGCCCAGCCCCTTGCCCAGACCCGTGCAGGCGATCCAGTTGCCTGCGGGCCACTCGCACCGGAACCCCTGGGAGTTGAAGCAGTTGCTGGTGAACGATCCCCGGCACAGGTGGTAACCATGCGGGCAGCCGACCGCCGGGCATTTCTCGCAGCGCCTGGTCGGCCCGCAATGGCAGGTCGACGCCTGCGCCGGACTGCTGCCGAGCGCCAGGGCAGCGAGCCCGGTCGTGCCGCCGACGATCGCTCGACGCAGCGCGTCCCGGCGATTCATGCGCCGCGCGACTCGCTCGGCGATCGTTCCGGTCTTGCCACGGCTCATGCCGCGCCCTCCCCCGTCATCGCGACCGCCTCGGCGGCGGCCGGAGCTTGCATCTTGCCCAGGCAGGCCTGCACATATCGGCGCACTTCGGCCGATCGGATCGCCGAGCCCGCGGCGGTGACCGTGCCGGCGGCATCGACGGCCACCAGCAGCGGCGTGGCGGTGACCCGGTAGTACTCGAGTCCGGCCGGATCGGCCGGACGGCCGATCTCCAGTCCGGTGCCGCTGAACGCGTCGGAGATCTGCAGATAGCTGACCGGATCGGAGATCAGCAGCAGCACATCCGTCCCGGCGAGCTCGCCGGCCGCCCGCAACTGGTCCAGCGTCAGCACCAGTTGCTCGCACGACGGGCAGGTCGGGTCGACGAACGCGAGCAGGAGCGGCTGCCCACCGCCGGGCCTGAGCTGGTGAGGCGCCTGCTCACCGGGCCTGACGTAGCTCAGCGCGGCGGCCCGGCTGCCGGTCACCGGGCCGAGTTCGGCGGCCTTCGCCGTGCCATTCAGCAGCCGCCCGAGCTGCCGGAACAGCACGATGACCAGAATCCCCAGCGCTCCGAGCAGCGCCCACTGAGCGATCACGAGATACAGAGGGATCCGCATCATCATCAGGCCTGCCGTGGCAGAGGTTGGCGACCCACGGCGCGGGCCGCGCTAAAGGCCGCGCAGCCGATGAGGGCTCCCCCGGCTAGCAGCGCTAGCTGTGCACCCAGGCCAAGCTCGATCGTGCGCGTCGGTACCGGCGCCGTGGCAACCAGGGCGGCGACCACGAGCGCCGCCGCCCGGGCGATACCCGCGCGGTCGAAACCGCGTGCGGACAAGGCGCCGAAGCAACGGCAAGAACGTCCACGGTGCCGGACGTATCCGACCGTCCAGGTCGCCAGGAACGCGACGCAGATCATCAGCACCGCCAGGTTCACCCAGCCGGCCTTCGGGACCGACAAGCTGACCGCCCCGGCCACGAGTTCGCCCGCCGCGATCCCGACGGCCAGCAGCACCGACGCGCGCCGCGACCGCAGCGCCGGCGTCGGGACGAACAGCCGCACGGTACTCGCAAATCCGGGCAGGTCGGCTAGCTTAGCGCCGCCGGCCGCGAGCAGCAGGACGGCGATGACGGCCTTGCAGGCGAGCGCCGCAACCTGAAGGACTGCCGGCATCGCTACGCCGCCAGCCTGAACAGCGGACGGCGCGCCGCCTCGTCCGGCTCGATCTCCAGCGCCGCGATCCGCCGGAGCTTGGCCAGTTGCCAGTCGAAGTTGACCAGGCTGGAGCCGTGCACCAGGCCGTCAGAGCCGACGAAGATCGCGTACGGCATGACCCGCACGTTGTAGCTGGCATACAGCTTGGCCGAGCCCGTCAGGACGGGAAGGTCGGCCAGGCCGAGTTCGGCCAGCACCGCGGCGGCACCGGCCGATGACCCGCGAGTGAGGACCACGATGTCCAGTGCGGAGTCAGTGTCGCGGAGCGACCGCAGGCCGGCCGCCACGGAAGGAAACGACTTGAGCGAATGATCGGCGAAAATCACGAGCTGGAGATTCTGGGCGGGCGGTGAAGAACGCTGCGCGCCTGAGGTATCAGTGAGCGACCACGACGGGGCCCGCTGTCCTCTGGCCAGCCCATCCCGCTCGATTGCGTCGGAGCCAGACAGAGCGATCTGTCCGATTCCGAGCCAGCCAAATATGGCTGCAGCACACAAGATCGTCGCAATTCCGATGTATCCGATTGCCAAAGCAATCACGTGCGTACCGTATCTGACCTGCAGAAGTTCATGCCCTGAACCCAACCATCGGCGGCCAGCGGCGGTCAAGCACCTCCCCGGCTAAATGGCGAGCGGACCAGCGCGGGCCGAAACAGTCCCATTCGATGGTCCAGTAGGTCATCCGGCGCCGGTTCGTGAACCATCGGATTCCGGCCGCCAGCAGCAGCGCGAAGATCGCAAGACCAGCGACAGCCAGGACTTCGACGGCCACCACCCGGGCGGAGACCAGGCCGGCGGTGAGCGGCTGCCCGTGGGTGAGCCGACCGTCGTGATCGACCCAGATCGGTACGGAGGTGCCGGCCGGGGTGCCGGGCTCGGCCGGAATCATGCCGGTCATCACGCGACCGGTAGGGGCCCGCCAGCGTCCTCGCACCCAATCGGCCTCTGAAGAGCTGTAACCGTAGAAGTGATCGGGCGAGCGCTGGAGCAGGACGGCTCTTACCTCACGCCAGGACCGCTCGTTCCTGACCTGGCCGCTGCTGGACGACTGAGCGGCCCTCCCGGCCATCGGCGCCAGCATCGGGGCAGCGGAAAGAAACCCGATGAGGAGCAAAATCCAGAGCGCCCGCTCCATCCGGTCGATACCGCGCCGCAGCGGATTCCCGTCCGCGCCCGCGAACCTGACGACCCGCCGGCTCCCCCGGCGTGCCATCGTCGCCAGACCCCCCGTCCGTCGCACAGGG
>DATNFM010000012.1:0-23233 GCA_035606435.1 Streptosporangiaceae bacterium
GCGGCTGCGGGCCAGCGCTGCTGCCGCGGGCACTGCGCGCCAGCCCATCCTGGTGCCGTGCGCCAGCCCATCCTGGTGCCGTGCCGCCAGCCCGTCCTGGTGACGTGCCGCCAGCCCATCGCCTGACCACGCGACCCGGCCAGGACGCCAGTCCTCAGCGCGCATCCCTGGCCATCAGACGACAAGTACCTGCAAGCCAGCACGCCGACCCGGCCGGAACTCCAAGATCGTGAGCCAAGCCAAGACCCTCCACCGGGCGCCCACGGCTATGACTTAGCCCTGATTACGACGACTTAGCCCTGATTAGCGATAAATTTTGTCGGATTGATCCCGGTTCTGAGGTCGCTAACCAGGGCTATGGCTTCGCAACCAGGGCTAAGTCGTCGCAACCAGGGCTAAGTGCTCCGCGCACACGTGAATCCCGTGACAGGAGTTACATTTGGTGTTACTCGGAGCCGATCGCCCACCGCGGTCATCCGCCAAGAGGCTGGACGCAGCGAAATTACGCCGCCTGCGCGATCCTCGAACCCATTCACGAGCGACACCAAGCCGGAAGCCTCCACCACTACCACAGACGCGAGAGTCACAAGTCGTCGTCGGGAGGCTTTCTTGGGTGCGGCACCCCCGGCCTGGACAACACGCCCCAGGGCAACATCGAACGCGGCTGGCTCGGCTTAGACCGACCGGGCCAGATACCAAACCGGGACGTTGCCGATCGTGGCTGCCGCCGATCACGAGCCTGACCGTCATCAGACCCCGCCTCGTTCGGCCGCACCTCGTCTGATCCGGCCTCGTCTGATCCGGCCTCGTCTGGTCCGGCCTCGTCTGACCGAGCCTCGTCTGACCCAGCCCCTGCGGACTCAGCTTCAGCAGCCCGCCCAGCCCGCCCAGGCCGCCCAGCCCGCCCAGCCAGGTCGGGCTGGTCAGACTGGCCCACCTTCACGACCGAACCAGCATTAACAGCCCCGCTAGCCTCAGCAGCCCGTGCAGCCACGTCAGCCTCCACGGCCTCGCTAGCCACCCCTACAGGGCTCCCAATGGCCTCGTCCGGCCGACCGGCAGCAGTTTCGGCAACTCCGGACCCGACGGCAGCCTCAGCCTCGTGGTACCCGTTCGGACCGCCTCCGGCCGCAACAGCCGAAACAAGAACCCCGTTTCCGCCAACGCCAGCCCCATTGGCCTCGTGACCCGCACCGGACCCACCCGCCCCTCCGGAAGCCTGGCCGCCAGCCCCCGACAGCCGGCCCGCCCGAGCGGCGAACCTGTCGGCCGTCAGACCAGCCTGCTCGCTCCCGCCACCGTCAGCCTCAGCCTGGTCCCGGTCGGACTCCTCGCGCGGCAGCGGAACCAGCGACCGGCGCAACGTCAGCCGCATCTCGGTGCCGCCGCCATCACGCCGAACGGCCGTCACCTCACCGCCCTGCGCCCGCGCCAGCTGTCGCACTATGTAAAGGCCAAGCCCGATCCCGCCGAACCGCCGCCGATCTCCGGCCTCCCCCTGAACAAACCGCTCGAAGACGCGCTCAAGATCGGCGGCAGCGATCCCGACCCCCTCGTCCCGCACCGCGACCTCAAGCAACCCGGCCCCAGCCTCGTCAGCCCCAGCCTCGTCAGTCCGGGCCCCATCGGCCTCAGGCAACACCCGGGCGCTAATCGCGATGGTCCCGCCATCGGGCGAGTACTTGAACGCATTTTCCAGCAACTGCCCCACGATGCTGTCGGTCGCCGCCGGATCCCCGTGCGCCGCCGGAAGATCAGCCGGAATCTCGGCCACCAGCACGTGCTTGTCCGCCAGCGGCTGGAACACCCGCGCCGTGTCGATCAGCACCCGGCCAAGGTCAAACGGCTCGTCCTTGACCGTCAGCCGCTTCGCCCCCGCGCGCGAACCAAGCAGCAGCTGATCCACCAGTCGCCCCAGCGACTCCGCTCGCTCCGCGATGGTCTGGACGGCACCCCGCCGGTCGACGTCGAGCATCTTGTCCCACCGGTTCGCCAGCGTGCTCGCGAAACCCTGGACGACGGTGATCGGCGTGCGCAGCTCATGACTGGTCGTGGCCAGGAACAGGTCCTTGGCCTCCTCCAGCTCCTTGGCGGCGGTCACGTCACGGAAGTCGATGACCTGCTCGTCCCGGCCTTCGAGCACGGTGCACAGCACGTCCACCCACCGGTTGTTCGGCAGCTTGTAGCTGAGCGTCGCGCCCGGTTCTGGCAGCGGGAAGGGCGGTGGCTTGCCGGTCACCTGGGCCGCCGAGATCCCGGTGAGCGCGTGCGCCGCCCGGTTCCACTGCCGGACCATGCCGTCGCCGTCGAGCACGGCGATTCCGTCCGCACTGCCGTCGATCACGGCGCGCTCGTGCGCCCGCTGACTGACCACCTCGGAGAACGCGGTGGCATTGGACAACGCGACGCTGGCATGGCCGGCCAAAAGCTCAAGCAGCTCAAGTTCGATGTGGCCGACCTGCCGCCGGCTATAGAGCGCGTACAGGGCGCCGTACGGCTTGCCGCCGACGTGCGACAAGCTCACCGTGATCGTGTGCAGGCCGGGCAGGGCCGACCAGATCAGGTCATCGAACTGGCCGGTGCGCATCAGCACGGAGTTGCCCGACCGCATCAGCTCGCCGACCAGGCTGCTCGGCAGGTCGGCGATCCGCCCCCGGAGGTCGGCCGGGAGTCCGTCCATGGACACCAGCCGCAACTGGTCGCCTTCGATCAGCACGAAGCCGCCGGCGTCGGCCTTGGTCAGCTCCCGCAGGCTGGCCGCGATCCGGTCGAGCACCGACTCAAGGTCCAGTTCGGCGTTCATGTCGGCGACGACATCACCAAGCCGGCGCACCAGCCGGGCCCGCTCAGCCATGTAGTGCCGCACGGTCGCGTCTTCTTCGCTGCGATGACAGACGCTGATCCAGCCGAGCCGCTCTCCGGCGGAGTCCACCAATTCGCTGGTGTCGATCCGGACGTCGAGCACTTCTCCGGCCTTGCAGATCCGCCTGGTGGCAAGGGAAACGTTGGTGCCGTTGATGACCCGCTCGAGCACCGCATGGTGCTCGGCCCGGAGTTCCTTCGGAATGATCGGCGGTTCGAGCCCGAGAACATCGGACGCCCTCCAGCCGAACATTTCCTCGGCGGCGCGGTTCCAGACGCAGACGGTCTTGTCTTTGCCGAGGGCGATGATCGGGTCGGCGGCGCAGTCGATGACGGCCAGTGCCGTGGCATCAATCCTGGCCTGACCCGGCTTTTTCTTCGCCTCCCTGCTCTGCCGCACGCCCCTATCGTCGCACTAGAAAAGCAGAACACAGGGCTAAAGAGCGTTGCTGCCAGATGTGCTGCCGCTCACATCGTTAAAGATCCAGATATATAACGGCCTGCGGAAGCTCTAGGCCAAAGCGGGACCACCAGCCCAGCCCAAGCTGACCCCCGCCCGCCGCGCGGGTGATCAGGGACCAGGTACGAGCACTCCGGGATTGAGCAAGCCGTGCGGATCGAGAGCCGACTTGATCGCCCGCATGGCGGAGATCTCGGCGGCCGACCGACTCCACGCGAGCCAGCCGGTCTTAGCCCGGCCGATGCCGTGCTCGGCCGCGACCGAACCGCCGTGCGCGGCGGCAAGCCGGGCGACCGCCTCGTCGACCGAGGTATCGGCCGGGTCAGGACCGAGCACGTTGACATGCAAGTTCCCGACGCCGATGTGGCCGAACACGATCACGCTGGCCGCCGACGGCGCCGCTGCGGCGCCGACAACCTCATCGAGTTCCGCGCGGAACGCCCCCAGTTCCCCAACCGGGACCGCAACGTCGATCTTGTGCGGAACGCCGGTCGTGGCGATCGCCTCGGTCAGCCGCTCTCGGTAAGCCCACAGCGACTCCTGCTCGGCCCGGCTCGTGGCAACGGCCGTATCCGCGGGCAGGTCAAGCTCGGCCAGCCGCTCCAGTTCGGGGCCGGTCCCCGCTGAGTTGGCCGGGCCTGACGGCCCGGCCAACTCAGCTAGCAGGTACCCGCTGGACGCCGATGCCAGCGGTCGCGGCAGTTCTCCAACCCGGCAGACCAGTTCGAGCCCGGCCGCGTCAAGGTACTCAGCCGCCAGCAGCCCGGTCGTCCGATCCCGGAGCTGACGGTAGAGCTCCACTCCCTGTGCGATCCCCTCCACACCGGCGAACAGCACCGCCGCAACCGGCTCGACCGGCCGCAGGCGCAACCGCGCGGCGGTAATCACCGCGAGCGTTCCCTCACTGCCGGTAAGCAGCTGGCTCAAGTCGTAGCCGGCCGGACCGTTGCCAGCCCCGTTCAGCCCGTCCACCACGCTGCCGTCGGCAAGCACGGCCGCGACACCCGCGACCTGCGCCCTCGTCGGCCCGTACCTGATCGTGTGAATGCCGCCCGCATTAGTCGCGATTGTGCCGCCGACGGTGGCCGATCCCCGAGAGGCGAGATCAACCCCATACCGCAACCCGGCCGCCTCAGCATGCGCATGCAGCGCCGCGATCGTCACTCCAGCTTCGGCGACAACCGACCCCGCCGCCCGGTCAACCACCCCGAGGCCAGTCAACCTCCCGGTAGACAAGATCACCGGCCACTCACCCGCAGTGCTAGCCCGGGGGGACGACCCCCCGGAACCCCCCGCGGCGCCAGCCCGGGAGGACGACCCCCCGGAACCCCCCGCAGTGCCGACCCCCGCAACCGGCTCGGCCGCCGGAACCGAACCCGCGACCAGCCCTGTGTTCCCGCCCTGCGGCACCACCGCCACCCCCCGCGCCGCACAGGCCCGAACCACCGCAGCGACCTCGCCAGCCGAGCCCGGCCGGACCACGCAACTGGCCCGCCCGACGTAGCGCCGAGTCCAGTCGGTGGCATAGCCCGCCACCGCTTCAGGCTCGACAAGTACGTGCCCCGGACCGACAATGGCGGCGAGATCGGCGACCAGATTCCGCATCGGTCAAGACTGGCACACGGCGTCTAGCAGGGAACCGGGAGCGGTGGGCATGGAACCAGGTCAGCGCGGCGTACGTCCAATGGTCGTGAAAACGCTCATGAGTAGGGCGCGGCACCGCCGCGAGTCCCTCACCCACCCTCAGCGGGCACATCGGCCAGGGCGGATCCTGCTCGCAACATCAATCGCCGGCCTGATCGCAGTGGCCGGCTGCGGCACGCAACTGGCGCCAGGCCACGCCGGCGGCAGCGGCGGCAAGGGCACGACAGCGCGCTCGGGGCCGGCGAACGTCGAGGTCACCGTCAGCGTCCTCAACAAGAAGGGCGGCGGCGCACCCTCGCACTGGACGCTGCGCTGCCAGCCGGTCGGCGGCACCGCGCCCGACCCAGCGGCGGCCTGCAAGGCGCTGTTCGGCGTGAAGAAGGCACTCAACAGGCTGAAGAAGCCGATGATGTGCCCGATGATCATGGTGAGCTCCGAGCAAATCGTGCTCAAGGGCAAACTGTTCGGCAAGCCCGTCAACCGGGTCATCACCGACGGCGGCTGCGACGTAGGCATCTTCGATTCGCTGAAAAAGACCTTCCACTAGTCGCAACCCCAGGTCCGCCGGCCCACCAGCCGGCGGACCAGGGCCCCCTGGCCTCGTCTCCATCCCTCGGGTGAGCCCTAACCGCCGCCGAGCAACCGAGCCCTGCAACAACTGTTGCAGCTGAGCCAAAAGTGGCCCCTGTGACCACGACTCACCCCAGCCCAACCCGGTGAATCTGCGGATTCACCGGAAAAATCCCGGGTGAATCCGCAGATTCACCGGGTTCAGAGAACTGATCATGAACGCCGACCCGGCAGCGAGTGGGGCTGTTTAGGACTAACGGGGCGGATGATCTTGGCGGAACGCGTCACCCCCGGGACCGCCGCTGACGCCCTTGATCGAACGGGCGGGATTGCCGACCGGAATGCGACGAGCCGACAGCGCCGGACGCCCCAGCCGCCGCTGATGCCGATGCCCTAACGGAGGTTGGTGACTGACAGCGGGCGTGAGAGGGCGACGGCGCCGGGTGCGAACCCGGGGAGCGCTACTTGAGCAGGCGGGATAGGCGGCGGTCGGCTAGGGGTTTGCCGCCGGTCTGGCAGGTGGCGCAGTACTGGAGGGCGGAGTCGGCGAACGAGACTTCCCTGACTACGTCGCCGCAGACGGGGCAGTTCTGGCCCGCGCGGCCGTGGACTGCGAGGCCTGCCTTTTTCTCTGCCTTGAGTTCGGAGGCCGCCAGTCCAGCCGAACGCTCGATCGCCGACTGGAGCGTCGCGATGATCACGTTGTACAGGTCGGCTATGTCGTCATCGGTCAGGCTGGACGCCAGCTTGAACGGCGACATCTTCGCTGCGTGCAGGACCTCGTCCGAGTACGCGTTGCCGATGCCAGCGATGATCCTCTGATCCCGCAGCACCCCTTTGATCTGGGTCCTGCGCCCCTTGAGCAAGCCGGCCAGTACCTCGACGGTGAAGTCCGGCGCCAGCGGATCGGGGCCGAGGGAGGCGATACCGGGCACGGCCATCGGGTCGGTGACCAGGTATACGGCCAGCCGCTTGCGGGTGCCGGCCTCGGTCAGGTCGAACCCGGCGCCATCTTCGAACTTGAGCCTGAATGCCAGCGGTCCCTTGCCCGGCTTTGGCGGCGTATCGCCGAGCTGGTCGCGCCAGCGCAGCCAGCCGGCCTTGGCCAGGTGGGTGATCAGGTGGAGTTTGCCGTAATTCGCGGGACTCGCGGGGGGATCAGCCAGTAGGTCGAGAAATTTACCGTATCGTGCGGTTTCCGTGATCGTCGCGCCCTGCAGCGCCGACAGCGGCGGATCGTAGGTCTTAAGTACCGAAAATTCGGCGATATCCGCCCGCTCGATGACCCGGCCGACCGCGCGTTCTCGCAAGTCCGCAGCAAGCGACTGCACTTCAGGAAGTTCGGGCACGATAATGATTCTGCCCCGTCCAGCCCGGTGCCGCGTCCGTGACCAAGCGAAACGTCCGCATACACCGGTACAACCAGGGCAGAGAGGCCACGTGCGTGCACTCACCACCCGTGCGGCCAAGCCCCCGTCCCACCCCGGCGCCCGGCCAGTGCGCCCTCCACGCCCACCGAAGCCACCAGCGGACCAAAAGTGTCCGGCCCAAGCCGCCCGCTCTCCAGCCCAGCCCCCGCAGCGAGAAACGAGCCGAAAGCACCCAGCCCAAGCTGCCCGCTCTCCAGCCCAGCCCCCACAGCGAGAAACGGGCCGAAAGCACCCGGCCCAAGCCGCCCGCTCACCAGCCCAGCCACCGTAACGTGGGGGTCCGGGGGGTCGCCCCCCGGAAGACTTTGCGGCCTCGCGCGCAGACGACCGAAGGTCGTCAAGCATGCGAGGCCGGCACGTGGGCGAGGAGGGATTTGAACCCTCACGTCCTCTCGGACACACGGACCTGAACCGTGCGCGTCTGCCGTTCCGCCACCCGCCCTGGCGCGTCAGACAGGTTAGCACGCCACGAGCTATGCCATCCCGCCGATACCATCGAAGGCGGAACGGGAGAGGAGGTGCATGGTGGGAGTGCTGCAGCGCTTCGAGCACCGGCTCCAGGGGATGTATGACGGCGGCTTCGCACGCGCATTCAAATCCGACCTGCAACCAACCGAAGTCGCCGGTGCCGTCCAGCGTGAGATGGACGACCGGGCTGCGATTGTGGCGCAGGGCCGGACGCTCGTGCCGAACGATTTCGTCGCCGAGATTGCCCAGGCCGACTATGACCGGCTCGAGGTCTTTGCCGACAACCTGGGAATCGAACTGGCAACCCTGGCCCGGGATCACGCTCGGGAGCAGGGCTACTCATTTGTAGGCCCGGTACGGATCAGGTTCGAAGGCGTCCCTGATCTCACCATTGGCACCTTCCGAATCCGGTCTGGAGTTATCAGGGGCACCACCGTCGAAGACGGTGAGATCCGCAGGCCGGCCAGCGATATTCCGCGTCCGCAAGAGGGCTTTCCCGGTTCGCCCCGACTGCTCGTGTCGACGGCCGATCCCGCGGCTGGCGGCGCTACGCAGCGCACTTTCCCGCTTGCCTCGCCGCTGACAATCCTCGGCCGAGGAACCGACTGCGACCTGCGACTCGTTGATCAGGGTGTGTCACGCCATCATGCCGAGATCCGGGTGGAAGACGGCGAAGTCGTGCTCGTGGATCTTGGGTCCACCAACGGCACGTTCGTCAACGGGCAGCCGATCCGACGGGTATCGCTCACTGACGGTACTCGCGTTACCCTTGGCCGCACGACCTTGGTTTTCCGCAGGGACGGTACCTACTGACGACCAGCAATAACCAAGCAGTTCTTGACACCGGAGCCGCAACGCAGATTGATGCCCAGGCCGGCTCTCGGCTACCTAAGGACGCATGACCCGATGAATCCGCTGACCCTCGACCTGATCAAGCTGGCGTTTCTTGCCGTGCTGTGGCTATTCGTCATCGCTGCGGTCGGGGTAGTGCGCACCGATCTGTTCGACCAGCCCGCCTCACCGCGCAAGCAGCGCCGTGCGGCCAGGCAGGGCAACCGCGGGGCGCCGCCGCCGCCCAGGCCGGTGAAGCCAGCCAGACCGGGCCGATCTAGGTCGGCGGCCAGGGAGCTTGTGGTAACCGGTGGCAACCTCGCAGGAACTACCATTACGCTCGCCGATCAACAGATCACCATTGGCCGGGCAGGCGATGCGACGCTAGTGCTGACCGACGACTACGCCTCAACCAGGCACGCCAGGCTGTTCCCGCAGAACGGTGACTGGATTCTCGAGGACCTCGGCTCGACCAATGGCACCTATCTGGACAGGCAGAAGGTATCGGCACCAATCCCGGTGCAGGTAGGCGTTCCTATCCGCATCGGCAAAACCGTCCTGGAGCTGCGCAGATGACCATCGCCCTGCGCTATGTGGTCCGGTCGGACGTCGGTTTGCTCCGTGAGGGCAACGAAGACTCCGCCTACGCCGGACCGCACCTGCTCGCCATCGCCGACGGCATGGGCGGGCACGCGGCCGGTGAAGTGGCCAGTGCCGTAGCGATCAAGACGCTCGCTCCGCTCGACGCGGACACCACCGGCGTCGACATGCTGGCCGTTCTCGGTGAGGCGATCGCGGATGCCAACGCGGCGCTGCGGCTGATCACGCAGGCCGATCCGGCCACTGAGGGCATGGGCACCACGGTCACCGCGCTGTTGTGGCACGGTCACCTGGTCGCGATCTGCCATATCGGCGACTCGCGCGGTTATCTGCTGCGCGACGGAGCGCTGCAGCAGATAACTCACGATCACACGCTCGTCCAGTCCCTGGTCGACGAAGGGCGTCTGACCCGGGAGGCGGCCGCCTCCCATCCGCAGCGGTCGCTCGTCATGCGGGCGTTGCAGAGCAGCATCCCCGCCGACCCCGATCTGGAGTTGCTTGAGGCCAGGGTCGGCGACCGGTTCCTCCTGTGCTCGGATGGCCTGACCGACGTCGTCACCGACGAGACGCTGCGGATGACGCTGTCGGAACTCACCGACCTCGACGCGGCCGTCGATCAGCTCGTGGATTTGGCCATCCGCAGCGGCGGGCCGGACAACATCACCTGCGTGCTCGCCGATGTCGTCGATACCGACGATGGCGGGGAGGCAAGCCTCCAGGCCATCATGGTCGGCGCTTTGACGGCCGGCGACGAGGAATTCGGCGAGCCGAACCGCAGCGACAGCCCGGCCGCGCGGGCCCACCAGCTGGCGCAGGCCATCCAGCAGGCCGAGCACGAGGCCGATCTTGCCGCGGGGGGTTCCGGGGGGTCGTCCACCCGGGTCAGCACCGCGGCGCCCGTGCCGACGCCGATCCAGGAGCCGACTACAGAACCAGCCCCCGGAGCCCAGGCTCCGGCTGGCGTCGCCGGCCCGGACGAGGACCTGGAAGAAGACGACGAAGACAGTCCACGGCGCCGATCAAGCAGGCGGCGCTGGCCGGTGGTCACTTGTGTCCTGCTGCTGCTGGTCAGCGTCGTCGGCGTGGCCGGTTACTTCGGCTGGCGGCTGACCCAGAGCCAGTACTACGTCGGAACCGACCGTGGCAACGTCGTGGTGTTCCGAGGCGTCAGCCAGTCCGTGGCCGGGATGAGCCTGTCGAGGGTCGTGCGGCGGACCAATATCCCGCTGTCCGCGCTGCCGTCCAGCGAGGTCGGGTCGATCCGGCTGACGATCGGGCCAGAGGCCAGCCTGAAGGAAGCGCTGCGGATCATCTCCCAGTTCAGGCAGGACTACAAGTGCGCGGTCGTTCAGGCTTCGATCGTCGAGTGGGTCGCCCATCGCCCCAAGCCAGCGCCGCCCAAGCACCACACAAAGACCAAGTCCGGCAAAGCGCAGTCCGGCAAGTCCAAGACTCGGGCCAGGCACCCGGCGCCCAAGCGCACCACCACAGTCGCTCCCAGCCACTCCCCGACCCCGACCCCGACCCCGACGCCGGTCAAGCCCGCCAATACGTCAAAGTCCACCGGGACCACAACGCACAGTCCGGCCAGCCAGAACGGCACTAGCGATCACAGCGGCCCGACCAAGACGTCGACCTCCAAGACCACTCACCGGAAGGCCAATACCTCCAAAAAGCGGAAGACGAGCAAGCCGCATTCGGTCAACAAGGTCAAGTACCCGCCCGAGCCGGTATTGCCGGCCTTCTGCCCGGCCTTCACCGGAGCCTCCGGATGAGTGCGGCCGCAAGCCCCCTCAGCGATCAGGTAATGCCGAGAGGCGGGATCGCTCCGATCCCGCTGCCGCGTGGCCGGCGCGGGACCGAGCTAGCCATGATCGGATTCGCGGTAGTGATCATGGCTTTCGCGTGGGCTTCGTCAGGCTTCGGCCTGAACGGGCATATCCCGCCGGGCCTGATCACCTATGTCGGCGGATTCGCGGTCCTCTTGCTCGGCGCCCACGTCGCGGTGCGGTTCCTGGCGCCGTGGGCCGATCCGCTGATGCTGCCGCTCGCTGGCCTGCTCAACGGCCTCGGCGTGGTGATGATCTACCGGCTGCAGGAGTCTGGGCGCGGCAAGAACCCCGGCCTGGAGATCTCGACGCTGACCGCGCACGCGGCCCTGATTCAGCTGATGTACACCGCGATCGGCCTCATCGGGTTCGTCATCGTGCTGGCAGTTATCCGCGAGCCGAGAATCCTGCAGCGCTACACCTACACGCTGGGCACGCTCGGCCTGATCGTGCTCGCGATCCCGGCGGTCCTGCCTGACCGGTTCAGCGACGTCAACGGCGCCAAGGTCTGGATCACAGTCGGCGGCTTCTCCATCCAGCCGGGCGAATTCGCCAGGATCGCGCTGGCCGTGTTCTTCGCGGGCTATCTAGTGCGGAAGCGCGAGGTGCTCGCACTGGCCGGTCGCCGGTTCGCCGGGATCGACTTCCCGCGCGCCCGTGACCTCGGGCCGGTCGCCGTCATCTGGCTAGCGAGCCTGCTGGTGCTGGTCTTCGAGTCCGACATCGGCACCTCGGCACTGTTCTTCGGCATGTTCATCGTGATGATCTACCTGGCGACGCAGCGCACCTCGTGGATGATCATCGGCATCTTGCTGTTCGTCGGCGGCGCCACGATCGCGCAGGAGTTCATCCCGCACGTCCATGAGCGCTTCGAGGTCTGGCTGCATCCGTTCGCCCAGGCGCTCGGCAGCGGGTACCAGGTCGTGCAGGGCCTTGAGGGCATGGCGTTCGGCGGCCTGTTCGGCACCGGTCTTGGCCAGGGCGAGCCGTACCATACGCCGCTGGTGCAGAGCGACTTCATCCTGACCGGGTTCGGCGAAGAACTCGGGCTGACCGGGCTCATGGCGCTGGTGCTGATCTACGCGCTGATCACCCAGCGCGGGCTCCGTGCCGGCGTCGCGGTGAAGGATCCCTTCTCCAAGCTGCTCGCCGGCGGGCTCTCGTTCATCCTGGCGCTGCAGGTCTTCATCATCCTCGGCGGCGTCTCCAACCTGATTCCGCTGACCGGCATCACTACGCCGTTCCTATCCCAGGGCGGGTCGTCCCTAATCGCTAGCTGGATCGTGATCGCACTGCTGATGAGAGTGAGTGACACCGCTAGACGCCCGGCTCCGCAGCCGATCCAGGACGAGGGCCTTACCCAGGTGGTGCGAGCCGGATGAACAAGGCACTACGTCGACTGTCGATCGCCTGCCTGCTGATGTTCGTCGTGCTGCTCGGCTGGGTGAACTACCTGCAGGTGTTCAGGGTCAACTCGCTGGCCAGCGAGCCTGGCAACCGCCGGATCTTTGACCAGCAGCAGAAGAACCAGCGGGGCGAGATCATCGCGGCGGGCGGCACCGGCCCGCAGAAGGTCATCGCCGAGTCCAAGCCGCTCAAGGGCGGTTTCTACCACCGGGTTTACCCCGACCCCTTCCCTTACGCGCCGATCACCGGCTACGACTCGATCCTCGGCACCACCTCTCCCGGCGGAATCACCGGCATCGAACTGGCCGAGAACAGCTACCTCGACGGCACGGCGTCGAAGCTGGCCGTCTACAACCTGAAGGGCCTGTTCACCGGCAAGTCGCGGCAGGGCGCGAGCATCTACCTGACGATCAGCCCGAAGGCGCAGGCCGCGGCCTATGCGGCGCTGGCCCAGCTCGGCAAGGTCGCCGGCGCGGTCGCGATCAACCCCAAGACAGGGGCCATCCTCGCGCTGGCGTCCTACCCGACGTTCGACCCGAACAAGTACGCGACGCAGAGCAGCTCGATACTCGCCAAGATCGACAAGGCCTACCGCACCGACCCGAATGCACCGCTGCTCAACCGGGCAATCAACGACACGTTCCCGCCGGGATCGACGTTCAAGCTCGTGACGAGTTCTACGGCATTCGAGACCCACAAGGTCGCCAATCCGAACACGACCATTCCCGCGCCGGTTGCCTATCCGCTGCCGGGCAGCAGCGCGGTCGTACATAACGACGACGACGGGCCGTGTGCCAACGGACAGCCGTCGATCCTGATCGCATTGACGCTGTCCTGCAATACGGCGTTCGCTAAGCTCGGCGATCGTCTCGGCGGCCAGGACCTGCACACCTACGCCAACAACTACAACTTCAATGACCCCAACCTGACGATCCCGCTGCCGGTCTCGCCGAGCCAGTATCCGCTGCTCACCGACCGCGCCCAGATCGCCCAGTCGGCCATTGGCCAGTTCGATGACAAGGTCACGCCGCTTGAGGAGGCGATGATCGCCGCCGCGATCGCCAATCACGGCGTCATGATGGCTCCGTACATGGTCCAGGAGGTTAGAGCCCCGGACCAGGAGGTAGTTCAGAACACCGTGCCCACCGAGATCCGGCAGGTTGTCTCCTCCCAGGTCGCTTCCTACCTCACCAGCATGATGGAGAGCGTGACCCACAACCCGAGCGGGACGGCCTACTTGACGGCCGGGCCGCCGGCGACGCGCATCAACATCGCGGGAAAGACCGGGACGGCCCAGAATGGCGCCGAAGCCGTCGGTATCGACGATGCGGTGTTCACCTGTTTCGCACCAGCCGATAACCCGCAGATCGCTGTCGGCGTCATAGTCAAGGGGGGCGGGTTCGGTGCCGCCGCGGCGGCACCCGTAGCCGTCGCGATCATCAAGGCGTTCCTGGGGCAACAGTGAGCACTGTGCTAACTCCGGGGGGACTACCCCCCGATCCCCCCGCAATAGGGGCACCAGAGGCGCATAATTCCGATACGGCCCGTACTGGTTCCTTTCCGCCAGTTCGGCCGGACGAGCCAACAGGACGCAGGACGGTAACGTAAGTGCGAGACATGACCCAGCCCAGGCTGCTCGGTGGCCGTTATGAACTCGACGGCGTCGTCGGACGCGGCGGTATGGCCGAGGTTTACCGGGCGCGCGACCTTCGCCTCGATCGCATTGTGGCGGTAAAGACCCTGCGCGAGGATCTGGCCAGGGACCAGACCTTCCAGGCCAGGTTCAGGCGGGAAGCTCAGTCGGCTGCCTCGCTGAACCATCCGTCCATCGTCGCGGTCTACGACACCGGCGAAGACACCACCCCAACCGCACATGTTCCGTTCATCGTGATGGAGTACGTGGACGGTCGCACGATCAGGGATCTGCTGCGCGATGACCGGCGGCTGCTCCCCGAGCGGGCGCTGGAGATCACCGACGGCGTGCTGCGGGCGCTGGATTACAGCCACCGCAACGGCATCGTGCACCGTGACATCAAGCCGGGCAACGTGATGCTCAACCGCCAGGGCGAGATCAAGGTCATGGACTTCGGCATCGCCCGCGCGCTGTCCGACGCCCAGGCCACGATGACCCAGACCGCCCAGGTGATCGGCACCGCGCAGTATCTCTCGCCCGAGCAGGCCAGGGGTGAGCGCGTCGACTCGCGGTCCGACCTGTACTCGGTGGGCTGCCTGCTGTACGAGCTGCTGACCGGCCGTCCGCCATTCACCGGCGACTCCCCGGTCGCCATCGCCTACCAGCACGTCAGGGAGAACCCGATCCCGCCCTCGCGGGTCGATCCTGAGCTGCCGGCCTGGGCCGACCCGATCGTGCTGCGCGCGATGGCCAAGGACCCAGGCGAGCGCTATCAGACCGCTGCCGAGATGCGCAGCGACATCCAGCGCGCGCTGTCCGGTTATCCGGTCGGCGCGCAGATGCGCCCGACGAGCACGTACGTCGGTCCCGGCGGCCCGGGCACCAGGAGGATGGACCCGCTTGGGGCGACTCAGCTGCAGGGCGTCGGCCCGACCGGTGCGATCCCGCCCTACCAGTACGGTCCGCCGGAAACCGGCGGCCAGGATCAGTACCCGCCAAGGCGCCGCCGGAGGCCGATCTGGCCGTGGATCGCCGCCGTGGTCGCACTCGTGGTCATCGGCGCGGTCGTGCTCGCCTACGAGGCCATCAACGGCCACAGCACGCCGCCGCGCTCGGAGGTCCCTTCCGTAGTAGGCAAGAAGCTGGCCGACGCCGAGGCGACGCTGACGAAGGACGGCTTCAAGCCGGTCGCCCAGCCGAAGGTCACGAACGGCAAGCCCAACATCGTGCTGTCGACCAATCCGGCCGGCGGCCAGTTCGTGACCAAGGGCAGCAAGGTCACGGTGGTCTACAGCGCGCGGCCCGGCTCGAAGGCCATCCCCAGCGTGAAGGGCATGACGTTCGACGATGCCGAGAACACCCTGCACGCGGCCGGCTTCACCGTGGTCACCAAGAGCTCAACTGCGGTCGCCAGCCTGACGATCCCGGACGGCAGCGTGGTGAGCAGCCTCCCGGCCGCCGGCACTAAGGTGCCGCTGTCCACGCAGATCGTGCTCCGCGTCTCAGGCGGCGGCGTCTCGGTGCCGACCGTGACCGATGAGCAGCTTAGCGACGCGGAGACCGCGATCAGGGCCGCGCACCTGGTGCCGAACGTGATCAATGCGCAGGGGCCGCCGGGAGCGGCGCCTGGCTCGGTCTGGCAGGAAAGTCCTAATGCCCAGAAGGTCGTGCTGCCAGGGAGCACGGTCAACCTGTACGTCGTGCCGGGGTCGCCAACCCCGACCGCGACGCCAACGACGCCTTCGTCGAGCCCATCGTCGTCGGGATCGCCGAGTTCGTCGCCATCGCCATCGCCGTCTAGCCCGTCGCCGTCACAGCCGGGACAGTGACCTAACGGCGGACTGGCTACCACAGTGAAGAACTTCGCTTACGATCAGGTGGCACGCACCTGCGGCGCGCCCAGATCTTGTCCAGGAGAAAACCGTGCCTAAGTCCAAAGTCAGGAAGAAGGCGGTCTACACCCCGCCGCAGCGCTCGACCAAGGCCAGGGTCAGCCCGGCGTGGTTGGTGCCGACCATGCTCGGATGCCTGCTCGTCGGCCTGGGCTGGATCGCCACCTTCTACATCAGCGGCCAGAACCTGCCGATCTCAGCGCTGCACCAGTGGAATCTGGTCGTCGGATTCGCGCTGATCGTCGTCGGCGTGATGTTCGCTACTAGGTGGCACTGACCTCGAACGAGACGAAGGGGGCGATCACCGTGCGGTGATCGCCCCCTTCGCGTAAGAAACTAGAACCGCACCGAGTGGACCAGGCTCAGGTCCTTGATCACGACCCCCGCGACGACGAGGGCCAGCATCACCACGGTCGCACCGACCTGGATCAGCGTCCGGTTCGCTCGCGGGGCGTACACGTAGGCGGCGGTCAGGAGGATGCCCGCGATCAGGCCGCCGACGTGGTCCTGCCAGGCGATCCCGTGGACAAAGAACGTGATCGCCAGGTTGATGACGATCAGGACCACGATCTGCCGCATGTCCAGCTGCAGCCGCTTGGCCAGCACCAGGAAACCGCCGAACAAGCCGAAGATCGCGCCCGAAGCGCCAATCGCCAGTTCGAACGGGTTGATGAGGTAGAGCAGCACCGAGCCGGCCAGCGCGCTGACCAGGTACAAGGCGATGAACTTGGTCCGGCCGAGCGTCCGCTCAAGCGGCGGCCCGATCACGATCAGCGCCCACATGTTGAAAAGGATGTGGGTCAGGCCGAGCCCGTTATTCGGCGGCTCGTGCAAGAACGCGCTGGTGATCAGCCGGTACCACTGGCCGAGCGCCACGTTGTACCCGAACATGCCGCCGTTCAGCAAGACCTTCGTGCTGTTGGTCAGCTCGATGAGATAGGCCAGGACGCACAGCGCCACGATCGTGTAGGTGACGACCGGAGTCTGGCTGACCTTCCCGCCGAACCGGCCGACCGCCTGCCGCGATCCCCGGTTGCCCTCCCTGACGCACTCGACGCACTGCTGGCCGACGGCCGCCGATCGAAGGCAGTCAGGGCAGGCGTGCCGGCCGCACCGAACGCACGAGACATAGGTCTCGCGATTTGGATGCCGATAACACGTCGGCGCGGCGACATCGGCGCCCGACTCTGGGCCTTGGGGGGAAGCCATCAGCTCTGCCCGTCCTAACCAGCGGCGTCGCCGCGATTGATCTCGACCGACTCGAGCACCACATCGCTGACCGGCCGGTCGTTTCTGCCGGTCCGCGCGTTGCTGATCGCGTCGACGATCTCCGAGCCCGAGATGACCTCGCCGAAGATCGTGTGCTTGCGGTTCAGGTGCGGCGTCGGAACCGTGGTGATGAAGAACTGCGAGCCGTTGGTACCCGGGCCGGCATTGGCCATCGCGAGCAGGTAAGGCCGATCGAAGCTCAGCTCGGGACGGAACTCGTCGGCGAACTCGTAGCCAGGACCGCCCCGGCCGCTGCCGAGCGGGTCGCCGCCCTGGATCATGAACTGCGGGATCACCCGGTGGAAGATCGTGCCGTCGTAGAGCCTGGCCTGGGTTGCCTGGCCGCTCTTCGGGTCCCGCCACTGCCTTGACCCCTCCGCCAGGTCGACGAAGTTCTGCACGGTCTGGGGCGCCTGGTCCGGGAAGAGCCGGACGACGATCGTCCCTTGGTTGGTCCGCAGGGTCGCGGTGAGCGTATTAGTCATGCCGAAATCCTGTCACGCCAGGAGTTCCCTCGAACGCAGCTGGCCACTTTGCAACCTCCCGGCCAGCATATGCGCGTCATTGAGTCATCAGGCCGGCCGAGCGGGGTTGGCGTTCCCGCAGCGGGGAAGTTCCTCGTGGGGATAGTTCACGGGGGAGGATAAAGTGTCTGTTACGACTCAAAAGCGGTCGGCGATGCCTGCTGCTGACATGCAGTGGCGCGCCAGGAAGATCGCCCTGCAGGCGTCGCGGCTCGCCGATCAGGCTCGCCCGATGACGAAGAAGGCCACGATGACCGCTCAGCGCGGCGCCGGGATCACCGCCACCTGGGCCAAGCCCAGGGTCGGCCGGGTCCGGGCCTGGATGGCGGTCAGGGCGGCGCGAGGCAGCATCTCGGTGCAGGAACACGTGGCGCCACGGGTCTCTTCGGTGCTCGCGTCGGCCGCACGAAGGCTCGACCCGCCGGTGCCGCAGACCAAGCGCTGGCCGAAGGTGCTGGCCGGCACCGCGCTGCTGGCTGCGGGAGCGGCCGCTGCCACCGCGATGGCGCTGCGCAGCAAGTCCAAGGCGATGCCGGGCAACGGGTCGAAGCGGCCGCAGGCCAAGGGGGCCACCTCTGACCAGCGGTCCGGTACGGTCAATCCGAACGCCGACAAGCAGCGCGCGATGTCGGAGCCAGGCGTCAACGGTCTTTCTCGCAGCCACTAAGCAGGCGCGCAACCCTTTCGTTCTTTAGTTAGAAAAATTTGCGCGGGTTTGCTGCCCAGCCTCCAGAGCCCGGTCCAGCCCGGCCCGCAGGAGGGCGCGCAGCGCGCCGGAGGCGAAAAACAAACACTGGCAGAATCGGGGTTGTGCAGCTGTGTGAACTCGTGGCCACGTCGGCGCAGGTCGCCGCTTCGTCTGGGCGCAAGGCGAAGATCACGGCGATCGCCGATCTGCTGGCCCGGGTGCCGCCGGACGAGGTGCCGATCGCCGTCGCGTTCTTGTCGGGGGACCTGACCCAGCGCCAGATCGGGGTCGGGTACGCGGCCCTGATGGACCTGTCGCCGCCGGATCAGCCAGCGTCTGACCGGCCCGAGCAGCGCGAGCCTGTGCTGACGCTACGGGAGACCGACGACACGTTCGAGGCGATCGGCGCCATGCTCGGGCCTGGCTCGCAGGCCCAGCGCCGGGCGGCGCTCGCGGGGCTGATCGGGCGGGCGACCGAGACCGAGCGGCAGTTCTTGTTCCGGCTGATCGCGGGCGAATTGCATCAGGGCGCGCTCGAGGGCGTCATGATCGAGGCGGTCGCGCTGGCCGCCGGGGCGCCAGCGGCGGAGGTGCGGCGAGCGAATCAGCTGCGCGGGTCGCTGCCACAGGTTGCCCGGGCGGCGCTGGCCGCGGCCGCGGCCGCGGTGGCGGCCGGGAACGGGACTGGCCCCGACGGCGTCGTTGAGGTACTGCGCGGATTCACGCTGGCGGTCGGGCAGCCGATCAAGCCCATGCTGGCCGCGTCGGCGCCGAATGTGGAGGCGGCGCTTGGCAAGATCAGCCCGGCCGCCCTGGACTGGAAGATCGACGGGATCAGGATCCAGATTCACCGCCAGGGTCAGCAGGTCCGGATCTTCACCAGGACGCTGGACGACATCACCGATCGGCTGCCAGAGATCGTGACGATCGCGTTGGGGCTGGACGTCGAGTCGGCCGTGATCGACGCCGAGGCGATCGCGCTGCGCCCTGACGGCCGCCCACACCCGTTCCAGATCACCTCAGCCCGCGCCGCGAGTCAGCTGATAGACGGAAAGCCGGTCGCCGGAGTACCTCTCACGGCGTTCTTGTTCGACCTGCTTCACCTCAACGGTGCCGACCTCATCGACGAGCCCGCCACCGACCGGTTCGAAGACCTGAAAGCGATCGTCCCGCCCGAACTGCTGATCCCGCGCCTGGTGACCGCCGACCCGGACGAGGCGGCGGCGTTCTTCGCCGAGGCGATCGCCAAGGGGCACGAGGGGCTGGTGGTCAAGTCCATCGACGCCCCTTACCAGACCGGGCGCCGGGGCAGCGACTGGATCAAGGTCAAGCCACGGACCACCCTCGACCTGGTCATCCTCGCGGCCGAGTGGGGGCATGGCCGCCGCACCGGCCTGCTGTCGAACCTGCATCTGGGAGCGCGCGACCCGGACACCGGCAAGTTCGTCATGCTCGGCAAGACGTTCAAGGGACTGACGGACGCGATGCTGCGCTGGCAGACCGACCACCTGCTTGAGCTGGCCGACCCGCCGGACCAGCCCGACGTCGCCCGGCCGTACGGGGTCGTCCGCGTCCGCCCCGAGCTAGTCGCCGAGATCGCGTTCGACGGCGTGCAGGCCAGCAAGCGCTACCCCGGCGGCGTCACCCTGCGGTTCGCCCGGGTGCTGCGCTTCCGCGACGACAAGCAAGCCGCCGAGGCCGACACCATCGGCATGGTCCAGGCGCTGTGGAATCAAACACCGGGGAATCAAACACCGGGGAACCAGGCGCCCGAGGAGCCAGGAGACTAGCCGGACGCCTGCGCCAGCTCAGCCGCGAGCGACTCGATCTCGCCGAACAGCTGACTTCCCAGCGCCCTGGTGTCCCCGAACATGTTCAGCGTCGGCAGCTCGCCCAGCGCGTGCCAGCTGAACGGATGCGCCGGGTGAGTCAGCGGCTCGGCCAGATTCGCGATCGCCACGTAGATGTGGTCCACGTGGATGTGCTCCTGCGCCAGGTGGTTGTCGCTGTCCACCGGCTGTTCGAGGATCCACCACGGCGGGCTCACCAGCCGGCCCAGCGCCGTAACGGCATCAGGGACCGGAACGGAAGGCGCGGGCAGGATCGTGATCGCTAGGCCGGTCTCTTCGGCGACCTCGCGACGCGCCGTCTCGGGGGCGGACTCGTTGGATTCGACGTGCCCGCCGGGGATCATCAGCCGGCCGAACAGCGGATGCAGGATCAGGCCGAGCCGCCACTCATCGTCGAGTTTGGAGAACACGAACGTGCTTGCGGTCACATGCTTGATGGTCACGAACCCCATACTGCCCCAGCGCGACGGGGTAAGTCCTCGGGCACACGACCAGGTGAATCTGCGACGATGGGAATCGCCTGGTACCAGGACAGACAGGCCAACTTGGGCGGAAGGGCGCCAGCATGCGAGCACGGCGTGGGCAAACACCGCAGTGGCTGGACGACGAGGGCCGGTGGCACACCACGTTGCGGGGCCGCCAGATCCTGTCCGATCCACGGCTGAACCGGGGCACGGCGTTCAGCTATGCGCAGCGGCACGCTCTCGGCATCACCGGCCTCATCCCGCCGGCCCACGTCACCCTCGATGACCAGGTCGCCCGCGTCTACGCGCAGTACCAGCGCCAGCCGACCGACCTGGCTAAGAACGTCTTGCTTACCGAGGTTCACGACCGCAACGAGGTGCTGTTCTACCGGCTGCTGATCACGCACCTGCGCGAAATGCTGCCGATCGTCTATACGCCCACGATCGGCCAGGCGATCAAGAACTACAGCAACGAGTACCGCCGTCCGCGCGGTGTCTACCTGTCGGTCGAGCACCCCGAACTGATCGAGGAATCCCTGCGCGCCATCGACGTCGACGGCAGCGACATCGACCTGATCGTCGCGACCGACGCCGGGGCGATCCTCGGCATCGGTGACTGGGGCGTCGGCGGAATCCACATCGCGGTCGGGAAGCTGGCCGTCTACACCGCCGCCGGCGGCATCGACCCGAACCGGGCGCTGCCGGTTGTGCTCGACGTTGGCACCGACCGGCAGAGCCTGCTCGATGACCCGCTCTACATCGGCAACCGGCGGCGGCGCGTGCCCGCGGAGGAGTACGACAAGTTCCTGGACGCGTTCGTCGGCGCGGTCGGCACGTTGTTCCCGCGGGCGCTGCTGCACTGGGAAGACATCGGCCTGAACAACGCCCGGCGGCTGCTCGACCGCTACCGTCACCGTCTGCTGACCTTCAACGACGATATCCAGGGCACCGGCGCGGTGAACCTGGCCGCCGTGCTGGCCGCGGTCAAGGCCACCGGCTCCGCGCTGACCGATCACCGGATCGTCATCTTCGGCGCGGGCACGGCCGGCACCGGCATCGCCGACCAACTCTGCGCCCAGCTGCGGGCGGACGGGCTCTCGTCAGCGGAAGCCACGGCCAGGTTCTGGGTGCTCGACCGCCCGGGGTTGCTGACCGCGAACCTGACCGGCCTCAGCGAGGCCCAGCGAGCCCTGGCGCGAGACCCGGCCGAAGTCGCCGGCTGGCAGCGCGGCCCGGACGGCGGCATCGACCTGGCGCAGGTTGTCGCCCGCGTTCACCCGACGATCCTGATCGGCACGTCCACCAGGGCCGGGGCCTTCAGCGAGCAGATCGTCAAGGAGATGGCGAGCCACGTCGAGCGCCCGGTCATCCTGCCGATGTCCAACCCGACCGAGCTGGCCGAGGCCACGGCCGATGAACTGATTGGCTGGACCAAGGGCCGGGCTCTGGTCGCGACCGGCAGCCCGTTCGAGCCCGTCCAGTTCAACGGCACGACCTACGTCATCGGCCAGGCCAACAACGCGCTGGTGTTCCCCGGCATCGGCCTCGGCGTGATCGCCGCGCAGGCCAGCCGGGTCACCGACGGCATGCTGGCCGCCGCCGCCCACGCGGTCGCGCACCTGACGGACACATCGGTGCTGGGCGCGCCGTTGCTGCCGCCGGTCGAGCAGCTCCGGTCAACCTCAGTCGCCGTCGCCGTGGCCGTCGCCCAGGCAGCCGAGCGCGACGGCGTCGCCCGGACGGCGGCCCGCGACCCGCAGGAACTGATGTGGGAGCCGGACTACCACCCGATCGTGCCCGAGTGACGGAGCAGCCCGAGTGACCGAGCAACCCGAGTAACCGAGTAACCGAGTAAGGAGAAGGCAGCACCATGATCATCCGGCGGGAGTACTCGGTCCCCGAGCAACTCACCCTGCTCGGCGCGGGCGCGGCCGTACTCGGCGCCCTCTACCCGGTAATCACCGAACACACCGGCGACTGCGGGGGGTTCTGGGGGGTCGTCCCCCCTGGGCCGCACAGCGGACTCCCCTGCCCGCTGCGAACCCTGACCGGCGTCCCCTGCCCGTTCTGCGGCCTGACCACGGCGACCGTCGCGCTGACGCACGGCCAGTGGACCGACGCCGCCAAGGCGAATCCCCTCGTCTACGCCGGCGCCGCCGCGGCGATCGGAACCGCCCCGGTCCTCGTCGCCAGAGCGCTCGGCAAAGCCGCTCCGCCCAGGCCCATGTCGACCCGCGATCGCCGCCGGCTAGCCGCCGCCGCGATCGCCATCTCCGCAGGCAGCTGGCTATATCAGCTACGTCGCGCAGACCTGATATAGAAATCGGCCGAAAACCCCAACTCCGTGTTACATCCGCGTACAGTGCTGTCAGCCGTGTTCATTCGGCTGGTGTAACACGAAAGGCACCCCCTCATGGCATACCAAGGACCATCGGGATATCCCGGTCAAGGGCAGCCGGGCTACGGTCAGGGCCAGCCCGGCTACCAGCAGGGCCCGGGTTACTCGGACCAGACCCAGGTCCCACCGCAGGGCTACCCAGGCCAGGCTCAGCCGGGCTACGGGGCTCAGCCGGGCTACCAGCAGGCCCAGCCCGGCTATCCGGCCCAGCAGCAGGGCTACCAGAACCAGCCCCAGGGCTACGGGCAGGGTCAGGGCCAGGGCTACGCGGTCAACCCGTCCATGTACACGGACTGGGGCACCCGGGTCGGCGCGTACCTGATTGACGCGTCGCCGATCATCGCGGGCTGGATCGTCTTCGCAATTCTGGCGACCATCGTCGGCAACACCATCTTCGCGATCTTCCTGTACTTC
>DATNFM010000013.1:0-4831 GCA_035606435.1 Streptosporangiaceae bacterium
GCGCAGTTGCTTGATGGCAGCCTGCGCCGACGCCACCCGGCTGCTCACATCCGCGACCTGCTGCGTGACATCGTGAGCCTGCTCGTTGAAGGAGATCTGGGCGCCGAGCTTGCCGAGCCCGGTAAGCGTCGGATGGTAGGAAGCGACCGGGATCTTCAGTTGCAGCGTGATCTCGCCGGCGCCGCTGCGGCGGTTGGTCGCGAACTGCTGCTCGTTGGCGACGTAACCGCCGGCGGCCGTGACCTCGTTGCTGGCCTGGCTCGCGGCCGCCGAGACGTCCTTGACCCGCAGGCTGAGGTCGGCGGTGTAGATGATGGCTTGATTCGACAGCTTCACCAGATCGGCGACTTCTTTGGACGACCCGTGAGCCGGAGCTGCAGGAGCCGCCCGCTGGTCAGTGCCGAAGTTGCCGGCGCCCGAATTGACAGCGGGCGCCCCGGCGGCGGGAGCACTCGTGGCCTCGCTGGATGACGACGATGAGCAGGCAGCGACGAACAGGCCCGTGCCCGCGCACGAGACGATGATGATCATGAGATTGCGCAGCGGCATTCTGCTGCGAGCAGCGGTATCGCTGCGAGTGGCGAGGTGGAAATGCGACCCGGGCGCTGTCCGAGGGGCTGCGCTGGCGCCAGAGTGGGAACGAATCATGCTGCTCGGACGCAGCCTGGGCGGAATCGGTTTCGCAAGTGCACAGAATGGTGGCCCACAGTTACCAAAGCGTTGCCTGGCGCCGGGGAACTGCGTCGGGTGCGGCCGCAATGGCGCCCCGGCTCGGCCGCGCCGTGCGCAAGCCAGCAGGATGTTCTCGTGAGCTATCCCAAGATCGAGTTGCACATTCACCTGGAGGGCTCGGTCCGGCCGGCCGCGATGCTCCAGATCGCCAGGCGCAACGGCCTCTCGCTGCCAGCAGACTCCGTCGAGGAGATGGCGCGGCTCTACGAGTTCCGCGACTTTCCGCACTTCCTGGAAATCTGGATGCTGACAACGGCCTGCCTGCGCACCGAACAGGACTTCCGCCAGGTCGTGACCGACTACGCCGCCGAGGCGGCCTCGCACGGCGCCGTCTACCTCGAGGGGATCTTCACCCCCGCCGAACCGGTCAACCGCGGCGTCCGGTGGGAAGAGGTCTTCGCCGGTTACTGCGATGGCGCGCAGGAAGCCTGGGAGACCCATGGCGTCCGGGTCGCGCTGACGCCCGACATTCCGCGCGGCTATCCGATGGAAACCGCCGAGCTGACGGTGACGCACGCGCTGGCGCACGCCGATCGCGGCATCGTGGGCGTCGGTCTCGGCGGCGCAGAGAACGCCAGCCCCGCAGAACCGTTCGGCCCGATCTACGCCCGGGCCAAGGACGGCGGTCTCGGTTCGGTGCCGCACGCCGGCGAAAGTGAGGGCCCCGCCTCGGTCAGAGCCGCGATCGAGATCATGGGTGCTGACCGGATCAGGCACGGCATCAGGTCGATCGAAGATCCTGGCCTCCTGCGGGAGCTGGCCGACCGCGGCATCGGGCTCGATGTCTGCCCGTCTTCGAATGTGCGCACCGGCGTCGTCCGCTCACTAGCCGAACATCCGCTTCCCCAGCTACTGGCGGCCGGGATCAAGTGCACGGTGAACACCGACGACCCGGCCATGTTCGGCATCGACCTGGGCTCGGAGCATGAGACCGCACTTAGCCTGGGCGCCTCGGCCCGCGCCTGCTACGACGCGGGCGTGCAAGGCGCACTCTGCGGCGACCCCACCCGAGCCGAACTCCGCCGGATCGGTGAGGAGACAACCTGGCCAGGGGAGTAGCTGACTAAGTCATCCGTCGTAAGGCGGCGGCCTTTGCGACGCCTATCCCAAATGGTCGGGCTAGCCAGATTCCGTTTCGAGAGGGAAACTGCGATCAGAAGCCTGGATCGGGGAGGGATTGGGCCGTGGCTGACCAGCTGTTACAGATAGAGGTCAATGGGATCAATGTTATTTCCGGTGCCGAGCGTAAGGGCAGGCCCCGGGATCTATTCTGGCCGTGGTTCGCGGCGAACGTTTCGGTGCTGGGTCTGTCATACGGGTCGTTCGTGCTGGACTTCGGCCTCTCATTCTGGCAGGCGCTTGCCGTAGGGGTGGCCGGCATTGTGATGTCGTCAGTGCTGTGCGGTTTCATCGCGGTGGCCGGAAAACGGGGATCGGCGCCGACGATGGTATTGAGCCGGGCCGCATTCGGGGTGCGCGGCAATAACCTGGTCACGGCCATTGCCTGGCTGGTCAACGTCGGCTGGGAGACCGTGCTGGTGATCCTGGCCACGCTGGCGATCGCGACCGTGTCCGACCACCTGGGCTGGGGCGGCGGCACCCTGACCAAGGTGATCGCCCTAGCCATCGTCGTCGTCCTGACGATCTTCGGCGGGGTCATGGGATTCGACCTGATCATGCGGATGCAGATAGTGATTACGGTGGTCACCGGCGTGCTGACCGTGATGTTCCTCGTGCTGGCTGTCGGCCGGATCCACTGGACCGTGGTATCAGGGCTGCGGCCCGGCCCAGTGCAGTCAGTCATCGGCGCGCTGGTGTTCGCGATGGCCAGCTTCGGGCTCGGCTGGACGATCATGGCGGCCGACTATTCGCGTTATCTCCCCAGAAAGTCGTCAGGATCGGGGATCGCCGGATGGACCGCGTACTCGATTTCCCTCCCGCCAGTGATCTTGCTGGTCTTCGGCCTGCTGCTGGCTGGCTCCTCGACCGGGCTGAGCAAGGCGATCGCCAACGACCCGATCGGAGCGCTCGCCGTGCTGCTGCCGGTGTGGTTCCTAGTGCCGTTCGCGGTCGTGGCGGTACTGGGCCTGATCGCCGGATCGGTGCTCGACATCTATTCCTCAGGACTTGCCCTGCTGGCGCTCGGCTTGCGGATACCCCGATGGACAGCGGCCCTCGTGGATGGCGCGCTCATGACCGCCGGCACGATCTACGTAGTCTTCGTGGCCGGAAACTTCCTGGCCCAGTTCGAGGGGTTCCTGATCACGCTGGGAGTACCGATCGCAGGCTGGTGCGGGGTCATGCTCGCTGATATCGCGATAAGGCGGGCGGACTACCGCGAGGCCGAACTCTACGACCGTGGTGGGTGCTACGGCGACATCCGCTGGCTCCCAGTGGGCCTCGTCGTGCTAGCAAGCGCAATCGGCTGGGGCCTGGTCACCAATAGCTCGGCCGGCTGGCTGTCCTGGCAGGGATACCTGCTCGGCCCGATCGGGCTCGGCGGCAAGACCGGCGCCTGGGCGAATGCCAACCTAGGCGTGCTCGTCGCTCTCGGCCTCGGCTTCCTGCCCACCATCTTGATCGGTCGTTCCTCGGTTCGCCGACAGGAGACGGCACCGCGACCCCTCAGCGCCGCAGCACCCGCATCCTGACGCATCAACCCGTCGGCCGCCAGATCGCGATTTTTGTTATTCCGAATATCCGGCAATCAGCAGTACGTAGCCGTCTGGATCGACTACAGAGAACTCCGTCGTCCCATAATGCGTCTGACGAAGGCCGGTGTGAGCGCCCATACCGAGATTATCAAGACGCCCATAGAGAGCTTCAGCATCGCCCGCCGAGCCCACGCGAAGAACGACGGCATGAGACGGCCTGGTTGGCTGTCGCGCGATTCCAGGTAGATGATCGGCAAGCCCGCCGATCTTTTGAAGCATCAGCCTGGATCCGTGGAACGAGAGCTCGGCCCATGAGACTGAGCCGTCGGCTCGTTCCACCTCTATTGTTTCGAATCCCAGCTTCTCGTAGAACGCGACCGAACTTGCCACGTCAGCGACGCCAAGTTCGCAGACAACTCCCGGTTCCTTCAATACCGTTTCTCGCAATCAGATCCGCCACGCCAGATCGAAGGTCGGCCGGCCGATGCCGACGAGCATCTAGACCACGGCCACGCGACCCGCTTTCCCGAATGGTCCCACCAGAGACATAAACATAAATTTGCTCGTTAAGCCACCACCGAGGCAGGAGAGAGGTCATCCGTAACTTCTCGCACCTCCCCATGACCAGCGCCCGGAGCGGCTAGCAGCACGACTCCGTGCGCAGGCCGAAGGTCATGATTGCGTCGGCCGGGCCTGGTCTCGTTGGAAACTTGTGCCCGCGCCCAAGTCGGCGACGCGTGCGGACCGCCGCCTTAGGCGGCGGTGGCTGGTGGTGGGCTGTGGCTGTGGTAGATCTTGGTGCCGCTGGGGTTGGTCATGGTGGTGGTGCCGTCGGGGTTGAGACTGATGCTCCAGCCCCACTGATGAACCACGATCAGGTGGTGGAACGGGCAGAAGAGGATCAGGCCTTTCAGGCTGGTCGGGCCGCCTTGGCTCTTGGGCGTGGTGTGGTGGATGTGGCATCCTGCGGCGGGGGTGAAGCATCCCGGTGCCATGCAGTGCCGGTCCCGCGCGATGACGGCGCGACGCAGGTGCGCCGGGATGGTCTCGGTTGCGGTGCCGAGGTCGATGGGCAGGCTGACCGAAGCGGCCGGTCCGTCCAGGGTGCCGGTGCGCAGGAGTGAGGCGAGCTGGCCGGGTCCGGAGAGCAAGGCCACGGCGTTGGCCAGGATGAGATCACTGACCGAACCGGAATCCGGTGGCTGGCCGCTGGCGGTGGGGGTGAGTGTCGCGGTGAGCTGGGCGAGGAGGTCGTGGTCGACCCGGCCGGTGAGGATCGGCACGATGGTGGCGTCGCAGGCGTCGCCGGGCGTGGCGGCGGGCCCGAAGTACTCGCGGTCCGGCCGCACGGACCGGGCATCCCCGGTCCCTGTGTCCGGCTGGCTGCCGCCGCCTGGAGCGCTGCCTGGCGCTCGGTTCTGGTGCAGGCGGGCGAGTTCTTCCAG
>DATNFM010000014.1:0-18297 GCA_035606435.1 Streptosporangiaceae bacterium
CGTCACCGTGGCCGCGACCGTGCTCGGCTCGATCACCTTGCTGCCCGCGCTGCTCGGCTTCACCGGAACGCGGCTGGCCAAGCCGTCGCGCCTGCGGATCCCAGGCGCGCTGAAGCGGCGCGAGCGGCGTGCGCTGCGGGCCGGCGTGGCCGGCCAGGCCGGTGTCGTTGCGGGCCAGTCCTCGTCCTCGTCTTCGTCCTCGCCCGTGCGGCCGCACGCCGCCGAACGCTGGGCCGCGGTCGTGCAGCGTCGTCCGGTGCTGGCCGCGATCGGCTCAGCGGTCGTGATCCTGCTGCTGGCGGCGCCCGCGCTCGGGATGAAGCTGTCGATGCCGGATGAGTCGACCCAGGCTCGCGGCACCATGGGCTATGCGTCCTACGCGACGATGGCCCGCGGCTTCGGCCCCGGGTTCGACGCTCCGCTGATCGTGGCCGCTTCGCTGCCTTCACCTTCTGCATCGACGGCCGGGCTGGCCAAGGCGATCTCTCATACCTCCGGGATCGCCAGCGTCACCCCCGTGATCGTCAGCCCGGACGGCAAGGCCGCGATGCTGATCGCCTACCCCAAGACCGGCGAGCAGGACCCGGCCACCAACACCCTCGTCAACACGCTGAACTCACGGGTGATCCCTCGCGCGATCGCCGGCACCGGCATCCGCGCCTATCTGACCGGCCCGAACGCGGGCAACGTGGCCTTCGCCAACATGACCAGCCAGCGGCTGCCTGAGCTCGTCCTGGTCGTCGTCCTGGTGTCGATGCTGCTGCTGATCGTGACGTTCAAGTCGGTGACGGTCGCGATCAAGGCCGCCGTGATGAACCTGCTGTCGATCTCGGCCGCCTACGGCGTGCTCGTCCTGGTCACCCAGCACGGGTGGGGCCGCCAGCTGTTCGGCTTCCCCGAGACCATGCCGGTCACGACCTGGGTGCCGATCTTCCTGTTCGTGATCCTGTTCGGCCTGTCGATGGACTACGAGGTGTTCCTGCTCTCGCGGATCAAGGAGCACTACGACGCCACCGGCGACAACGCGGCCTCGGTCGCCAAGGGCCTGGCCAGCACGGCCCGGGTGATCACCGCCGCCGCGGCGATCATGATCGTGGTCTTCCTCTCCTTCGTGCTCGGCGACAACGTCTCGGTCAAGCAGGTCGGCCTCGGCCTCGCGGTCGCGGTCCTGATCGACGCCACGCTGGTAAGGCTCGTGCTGGTCCCGGCCGTGATGGAACTGCTCGGCAAGGCCAACTGGTGGCTGCCCAAGCCACTCGCCCGGCTCCTTGACCGGCGCGGTCCGGCTCGGGACACCGAGGATGCCGGGACTGTTGGGGCTGCTCACCCAGCTCAGCAGACCCTCCCAGCTCAGGCCGACACAGTAGTCACGCGCTAAGGTCGGACTCCTGCGGGCACTGTGGACCACAGGAGGACAAAATGACTCGGATCGGCAACCTCTACGGCCCGGACGCCACCTTCCTAGGCGTCGCTAAAGCCGAGGTTGCCGATCCGCAGTCGTATGCGGACGCCGATGTCGTGATCATCGGAGCCCCGTTCGACGGCGGGACCTCGCACCGGCCGGGAGCCAGGTTCGGCCCGCAGGCGATCAGGTTCGCCGACTACCTGCCGCACGACGGCTCGCGGCCGCACCTGGCGCTCGGGGTAGACCCGCTCATCGACCTGAAGATCGTCGACGGCGGCGACGTGGAGATGCCGTCCGGCCAGATCGAGCTGTGCCTGCGCCGGCTCGAAGACGCCGTGCACGCGGTCGCCAAGGCCGGCCCGATCCCCGTGATCCTCGGCGGCGACCACACGATCACCTACCCGGACGCCACCGGCGTAGCCCGCCACGTCGGCTGGGGCCGGGTCTCGCTGATCCACTTCGACGCGCACGCCGACACCGGCAACACCCAGCTCGGCTCGCTCTACGGCCACGGAACCCCGATGCGCCGCCTGATCGACTCCGGCGCGGTCCGCGGGGACCGGTTCCTGCAGATCGGCCTGCGCGGCTACTGGCCCGAGCCGGAGACGCTGGACTGGATGGCCGACCAGCAGATGCGCAGCTACGAGATGACCGAGATAGTGGCGCGCGGGCTGGACGAGTGCCTCACCGAGGCGTTCACGATCGCGACCGATGACTGCGATGCCGTGTTCTTGTCCGTCGACGTGGACGTGGTCGATCCAGGAATGGCTCCAGGCACCGGGACGCCAGAGCCCGGCGGCCTGTCCGGCCGTCAGTTGCTGGACGCGGTCCGTCGAATCGCGATGGAATTGCCGCTGGCCGGGATCGACGTGGTCGAGGTCGCTCCGCCCTACGACCACGCCGAGGTCACCTCGTTCCTGGCGAACCGGGTCGTGCTTGAGGCGTTGTCGGGCATGGCGTGGCGGCGCCGGGTGCGGGCCGGCCAGCCGACGAGGACCCCGTCCTGGCCCCTGTTGCAAGGCCGAGGCGTGTCCCCCTCCTAGCCCAGCCCAGCTCCGGGCCGGTCTCCCGGCGACGTCGCCAGCACCCCGCGCGTCTGCGCCGCCATGTCGATTGGCTGATCATTCCTGGACCGGAATTCGGCCGGATCTATAGTTGATTCATGCTGGACGCGACCAGGCTCCGGGTGCTGGTGGCGGTGGCCAGATACGGTTCGGTAACCGGTGCCGCCCAGGCGCTGAACTACGCCCAGCCTTCGATCAGCCATCACATCGCGCGGCTCGAAGCCGAGACCGGCGCGAAGCTCATGGAGCGGGCCGGACGCGGCGTCAAGCTCACCGAGGCCGGCCAGCTACTCGCCGACCGGGCCGAAGAAATCATCGGCCGGCTCGACGCCGCCGAGGCCGAACTCGCGACTCACGTCGGCCTGCGCCAGGACCGCGTGCGCCTGGCCGCGTTCGGCTCGGCGCTCAGCACGCTGGTCGCGACGGCCAGCGCCGAACTCCACGCCGATCACGCCGACGCCGGGATCCAACTGGTGCAGGCCGAACCGGTCGACGCCCTGCGAATGCTCAGGGCCGGCGAGGTCGACGTGGCCCTGGTCTACAAGTTCCTACGCGACGGCACCGAGTTCGAACCGCCGGCGGCCGAGGCCAAACCCGCCTCCGCCGACACCCAGCCCGATGGTCAGCCAGTACTCGACGAACCCATGTTCCTGATCACCTCCGCACCAAACCCGGACTCCGCCGAGGGCCCGGCCCCGCGCGGAGGCGAGGCGGCCGCGCGGGCAGCGATCCTGGCCGCCCATGCGGGTGAGCGCTGGATCGCGGCCGGCGAGCACTGCGATGACTTGCTGCTCGATCTGTGCCGCGACGCGGGTTTCAGCCCCGATGTCGCCCTGCGCACCGCCGACTTCGTCGCGGCCCAGTCCCTGGTGGCCGCTGGCCTCGGCGTCACGATCATGCCGGGACTAGCGTTGCGCGCCGCCCGGCACCCAGGAATCGAAGCGACTCCGCTGCCCGGCGCCTGCCGCCGCATCCTCGCGGTCACCTACCACGGCGCCCCGGACTCGCCCGCCGCCCGCCGCCTGATCGACGCCATCACCACAGCCAGGTCCGCCCCACTCCCGACCGCACCACTCCCGGCCACAGCAACCTCCGCCATCCCACCCCAGCCATCCGCTCCGGCCCGCGCGGGACACCCGACCCGGTGAATATGTTCATTCACCGGCCGGATTCCAGGTGAATATGGCAATTCACCGGGTTCGCACCCGGGCGGGCCACCGGCCCCGGGCCAGCTTTTACTCCTGGCCGGCCCATTCCGACTTGCGCTGAGTGAAACTGAACCAATTGCCGGAATCGTCCCGCATCACAGCCTCGACACCGTAAGGCCGGTCTGCCGGCGGCTGGGTGAACTCCACCCCACGCTCGGCCAGCTCCGCATGGTCACCCCGGCAGTCGCTGGTCGACATCACCCCGGGGCTGAGCGCACCCTTCGCGACCAGCGCGCGCACCTGCTCGGCGGTCTCCGCGTCGAGCATCGAGTGCGACGGGTCCATGAGCACGAGTTCCTGGTTCGTGCTTCCCGGCGGGCGCACCGTCAGCCAGCGCATCCCGTTGTCCATCGTGATGTCGGTCGTCACCTCGAAGCCCAGTTGCTTGGTGTAGAACTCCTTGGCCGATTCCTGGTCGAGCACCCAGACGGACACGATCGAGATCCCAGTGATCATCGTTGCCTCCTCAGGTCGTGGTCTAGCTTCGCCCGACGACGCTACGCCCACTCACCCGACGGCGGCTTCTCCGAAATTGCGGTGTTGCCACCCCAGCCGCCAGCCGCCCCAGCCGCCGCCCAGCCGCCCGGCCGCCCGGCCGTGCTAGTCGCGGTCGGCCGACGCAGGCAGTCCAGTCCGCCACATCAGCGCGAAACACCCGGGGATCGGCGCCGGCCCACCCACCCGGGCCGCTTCCCGCTGGTAAGCCGACGGTGACCGCCCCACCAGTTCACCGAACCGCCGGCTGAAGGTCCCCAGGCTCGTGAACCCCACGGCCAGACACACCTCGGTCACCGACAGGTTCACCGATCTCAGCAGTTCGCACGCCCGCTCGATCCGCCGGCGGGTCCGGTACCGGCCCGGCGTCTCCCCGTAAGCCGACTCGAACATCCGGATGAACTGCCCGAGTGAGTACCCCGCCTCGGCCGCCAGCGCGGCGATAGGCAACGGCTCGGCGTAGTCGCGGTCGATCCGGTCCCGGGCACGGCGGACTATGCGCAGCGCACGCACATCAGCCGACAGGCTCACAACCGAAGATGCTAGATCGACGTGGAGCGTCCAGCCCAGTACGGGTCACGCAGCCGCCGCTTGAGCAGCTTCCCGCTCGGGTCCCGAGGCAACTCGTCGACGAAGTCGATCGACCTCGGCCACTTCATCTTCGCCAGCCGTCCGTCCAGCCCGGCCATGATGTCGGCCGCTAGCTCATCGCCCGCCTCAATCCCCTCAGCGGGCTGGACAACCGCCTTGATCTGCTCGCCCCACTCCTCGTCCGGGATGCCGAACACGGCCACGTCGGCGACCTTCGGGTTCGTGATGATCTCGGCTTCGATCTCCGCCGGGTAGATGTTGGCGCCGCCGGAGATGATCATGTCGGACTTCCGGTCACACAAGAACAGGAAGCCGTCCTCGTCGAGATAGCCGATATCGCCCACGGTGAAGAACCCGCGCAGCCGCCCGGCCGCCGTCTTCTCCGGATCGTCCTTGTACTCGAAGTCGGCCACGCCCATCTTCATGTAGACGGTGCCGGGAACCCCGGTCGCGCTTACCCCGCCGTCGTCGTCAGCGATCATGATCTCGCTGGTCGGCCAGGCCTTGCCAACCGTGCCCGGCTTGGCCAGCCACTCCTGCGGCGTGACGATCGTGCCGCCGCCCTCGGTGGCGGCGTAGTACTCGTAGATGACCGGGCCCCACCAGTCGATCATCGAGTGCTTGATCGGAACCGGGCACGGCGCCGCCGCGTGAATCAGCCACTTCATCGACGACACGTCGTAGCGGCCGCGCACGTCCTCGGGCAGCGTCAGCATGCGCTTGAACTGCGTCGGCACCATGTGCGTGTTGGTCACCCGGTAACGCTCGATGACCTGCAGCGCCCGTTCTGCGTCCCACCCGTCCATGCTCACCAGTGTGTGACCGAACTGCAGCGCACTGCCACCGAAGATCGTGACCGCGGTGTGATAGGTCGGGGAGGTGACCAGGTGCACGTTCGGCTGACCTTCAGTTATGCCGAAAAATTGCAACAGGCCTGTTAGCAGGTCGGCGGAGATATCTGGATCCAGGCCAGTCAAGCCACGTCGCACGCCCTTGGGTCGTCCCGTCGTACCGGACGTGTAGTGCATGGCCGCGCCGGCCGACCGGTTCTCCGGCAGGGTGGTCGGCTGGCCTTCACGGAGCGTAGCGACGTCGATGAAGCCCGGCACCGTGCCATAGCTAAATCGAGCGTCAGCCGGGATGCCAGCCTCATCAGCCACCGTCACGCCGGCTTCAGCGAATCTTTCGTCCACGAAAAACGCCTTGGCCTGCGTATCGCGCACGATATAGGCAATCTCGGGCGGGGTGAAATGCCAGTTGATCGGCGTGTAGTACCACCCGGCCTGCAACGCGGCGAGGCTCAATTCCTGCGGCGCTATGCCATTGGGAATGAGCGCGACGATGCCGTCACCCTCGGTCAGCCCGCGCTCGCGCAAGGCGTGCACGATCTGGTTAACCCGGCTGAGCAGGTCGCCGGCCTTGTGCTCGGTGCCATCCGGCTCAATTACCGCGACCCAGTCCGGATTGTCCTGCGCACGCTGCCAGAACCCCACCAGTTGCCTCCGATTCTGGCCAGGCCGTCAGCCCGGGCCCTCGCTGTGCAGTACTCAGGCGGTCGCGCCGACTGGCTCGTCCTCGTCCTCGTACTCCTCATCCTCAGGGCTCATCCGGCTCAGTACCAGACCGACTACCAGCAAAATGATGCCGACGAGGCCCGCTATGACCGGGATGGTGAAGGTGGCGAGGTTGATCAGGCTCCGGTAGTGATTGTCGCTCTTGACGGTGGCTGCGATGCTGGCGGCCGATGACTTGAAGTCGGCGTGGAGAAGCACCAGCTTGGTCACGCCGTTGTCCTGCAGCACGTTATTGGTGTCGCGCTCAACCTGGATCGGCGCGCCGGTGACCGGGTCGACGTAATACGTCTCGGTGGCGCTGTAGAACTGCGGCAGCGTGACCGTGGCGGCCTTCTCTCCGACCAGCCCGCCCGGCAGCACCTGGGTGCCGGTCTGGGTCGGCGGCACAACCGCGACGTACTTGTAAGTCGCGATGCCGCTGGTGGTCGCCGTGCCAGCGAACTTGAAGGTGACCGGCTTCAGCAGCGTCGTGTCGAAGACCTGGTAGCTCTGCTTCTTGGCGCCGAGCGGCCAGACGTAGCCCTGCCCGCTGACCTGAGGCACGTGCTTGCCGTCGATGACGTTGCCGCTCCACGGGATCAGCACGCCGGTACGGCGGTCGAACGCGAACTCGTCGGCGGCGGCGGGAATGCTCACCTGCTGGTGATCGGTGGTGTCCTCGACCGCGGCGAAGCTCTGCCAGACGGCGTATTTCGAGCTGCCGAGGGAGTTAGCGGAAGTCACGTCGCCCTTGACCGTGCTGGTGATCTGCAAGGTCACGTCGGAAAGTTCGCTCACGCTCTTCGGGCTGAACCAGCTGGCGTTGTTAGCGACCAACGTGCTCACGGTGTACTCGTTCAACGGGAATTTGACCGCCTGACCCGGAACGTAGAGCCAAGACATGATCGCTAGGACAATGAAAAATGCTCCCAGCCCAGTCAGCACAGACCAGACAACGCGGCGCATCGATCCTCCTGGATTGGCTGTCAGATCTGGCGGCCAGTGGGGAATATACGAGTTTGAGGCATGATACCGATCACTCTCAGTGGTGTCACTAGCGTCAGGACACGTGATCATAACGACGTGATGACACCCATAATCCATCTATAACGACATCTAACTCATTAAAACGGATATAGCCGGTCGAGCCGGACTGGCCAATCCCTCATTCTAGGGCGACCCGTCCCCGCGCGACTAGGATCTGTTCTAGTCCGGCGAGATCAGCGTTAGCGCGACGCGTTCCAGGCCCGGTTGGGTATTCGCACTAACCGATCAAACTCTTCCTAGAACCTGTTCTACTTTGCTAGGCGGCGCCAGGCTCGGCGCCAAGCTGGTCAGTGAACTGCTCGGGCACGAGGCCAGCTGTGCCGACGGCATCGCCATGACCGGCCCGCTTGATCAGGCGCTGGTGTTCGTCCTCGCTGACGGGCTCGGCTCGATCGGCCAGCATGACCGGGCAATCGGTGATCCGGTAGATCCGATGCAGACGCGGGTTATACAAGATCGATTCGTCCTCGAACAACAGTAGGCCCTGCTTGTCGATCGGACAGGCCAATATGTCAAGCAACGGCCGCTCGATCGTCATAGTCAGCTCCATTCTCTGAATCAGAAAGTCTGGCCTAAAGCAGGGCTCGACAGCGGCCCCGCCCGCTTCATCCCCCGCCCTCCACGCCGGCCAGCACCGTCGCGCCGTTCGGCAGTGCGCCGGTCTCGCTGGTCGGCTGCCTGGACAAGATGACGACGGCAACGCCAGCCACCACGATGCCGCCCAGCCTCAGCAGCAGGTCGACCGAGTCGGTCGGCAGCCGTTCACGGAACAGCCAGGTCCCGGCGATCATGAAGAAGATGCTGCCGGTGATGTTCGACACCGGGCCGACGATCGCCACTCGGCAGCGCTGCAGGCCGGTCTGGAAGATCAGCAACCCGACGGCCGAGCAGGCGACGGTCAGATACGGATAGGGCGAACTCAGTACGGCGAGGCCCAAGGCGACCACGTGACCGCTGTGGCTGTAGATAGTCCCCGACAGCGCTTTGATCGCCAGCGTCGCGACGCCGTAGAGCAGGCCTGCCGCCAGGCCGTAGGACACGCCGATGGCCGGCACCCGGTGCTTGCCGCCGTGCGTGGCCGGACGCAGCGCCCGCGCCCCGAGGGTCAGGGCGATCACGCACGCCGGGATCGCGACGACCGCGATCAGCAAGCCGCTCGCCTCGTGGCCGACCCGTCCGTCCGTTCCGGTCGCCGACAGCGCGATCGCCGCGATCGAGAAGGCCACGCACAGCACGCAGCCGAGTTCGAGCCGACCGAGCCGCTCCCGCAGCACGATTCGCGACAGCACGACCAGGATCACGACGCCAGATCCGAGCACGGGCTGGACCACGCTGACCGGGGCCAGCGTGAGCGCGACCACCTGCAGGCCGAAGCCGCAGAGCATGAGGGCGAAGCCAACCAGCCAGACCGGGCTGAAGAGCAACGTCCGCGCCAGCGCGAACGCGTGCCGGGCGTCGATCGCCGGAAGGTTGGCCAGGGCACGTTTCTCGAAGATCAGGCCGACGTTGTAGGCGGTGGTAGCGAACGCCGCCACGGCGATGCCGATACCGGCTTCTGCCATCACGCGGGCAACTCCCGTCCGGTCAGGCGATCGAGCGCCGCGCGATAGCGCGAGGCGAATGACTCAGCCGCGGAATCGCTGAACAGCGCCCGCCGGTACCTGAAGGTCAGCCGCAGCTGACCGCCGGACGTGACCACGCCGAGCGACAACCCGCGTGGCATGTGCGCCGAAGTGGAGAACCACACCTCGGTGGCCGACACCGCGGGGGGGTCCGGGGGGTCGTCCCCCCGGGCTTGCACAGCACCGAACTGAATCGGCTCGATGACGCCGAGGTTGGAGACAAGACAGCTATCGCAGAGGAACGGGCCGCCGATGGCCAGTGCCAGCCGGAGCAGGCGGTACTTGGCGGCGACCGGGACCGGCGCGGCGGCCAGCGTCCTGGAGAACAGGTCGACCTGGGCGCCGTCGTGGTTCTTGGCGTAGCCGGTCTGGCTGGCTACGTCTTCGAGCAGCCCGGTGGGTGTCGTGGCGGGCGACAGCCGGACGGTCACGGCGGTCAGGCGGGACCGATTCGCCCATTCGCCGCCGGATCCGGCCTGAGCCGCGTCGCCGACCGGCATGGTGATCTTGATCAGGCCCGGGGTTGAGTCGTGGGCCTGGTTCCACTCGCCGATCGTGATCGCCAGTGCGGTGATCAGCAGGTCGTTGACGCTGGTACGCAGGCCCTTCGCCGCCGCGAGCCCGTCCCAGGAGACCTCGAGAACGCCGTAGCCGGCCTGAGTGGCGGCCGGGCCTTGCTCGGGCTCGGAGACAATCCTGGTGACCCGGCCGGGGCCGGTCTTGTCGGCCGGCGCCGACGCTGCCTGGGCCGGTCCCCGCGAAACCGGCGCCGATTCCGAACCCGCCGGGACGGCCGCCGCCGGCCCGCCGCAGATCTCGGTGTACTTCGCCGCGACCGCGCGGAACAGCCGCAGACAGGCCAGCCCATCAAACCGAGCGTGATGAGCGTTCAAGATGAGCGCGGCCCCGCCCGGTCCTGACGCCAGCAGGAACCGCACCGGCGGCGCGACCCGCAGCGGCGGCGACTGCGACAGCAACTCCGATCGGAGCGCAGCCAACTCGGTTTCGTCGGCGTAGGAGGCGACTCGCACCGGGTCAGCGTCCGGCTCGGCCGCGAACTCCCAGAAGTACCCGCGCTGCCACCGGCTCGTCGCGGCCCGCCTGACCAGGACCCCTGGTTCGTCCGCGAGCACGGCTTGCACGGCGGCCCGGATCGCGGCTTCGTCCAGCCCGCCGGGGACTCGGGCTTCGACGTGCACGTTGGCCGGCTCGACCGGCCGGTCGTAGTAACAGGTGAGCTCGTCGGCCACGCCGAACCGCTCCCGCCCGAACCGCTCCCGCCCGGAGCGCCGAGCCGGGCTCGCCCGCCCCGTGATCACCCGCGCTGTGGTCGCCGTCGGCCCAGTCACGGCTGGTCCGTCCCGCCGCCGTGTCCCGGCCAGCGCGCGCCGCCCGAGCCGCGTCGCGGCCGCGGCGGGGCGCCACCTGAGCCCTGCCCGACGTCGAACTGACCAGGCCAGCGCTGATTGCCGCCCGGCTCCCACGGCCGAGGTGCACGCGGCGGGCCGGGCTGGTCCGCTCCAGGCTGATGCTGCCCGGGCTGATGCGCCCCGGGCTGATGCTGCCCGGGCTGGTCAAACTCGGGTCCAGCCCCCGGTCGACGGGGCTCAGGTCCAGTCCAGTCTGGCCACGGCGGCCGACCGGGCCCGCGACCGCCCGGCCCGCGATAACCCGGCCGGGGGTCACCCGGCCCAGGACCGTTGGGCGGAGCGCCGCCCGGCCCAGACCCCTGCCACGGCTGACCCGGCATAGGACGGTCCGCCCCAGCCCCGCCGGCCGGTCGGCCAGGCCAGGACTGTCCCGGCGCTGGACCGCCAGGCGCCGGTCCACGCCACGGACCAGGCACTGATTGGCTCGGTACAGATTGGCCAGGCCCAGATCGACCAGCCCCAGGCCCACCTCGCATCACGCCAGGACGAGGCTGACCAGGCACAGATCGACCATCCCCGGGCCCACCTGACCGATGCTGGCCAGGCGCAGGTCCACCAGGTCGACCACCACCAGGCCCAGGCCCAGGCCCACGGTAGGGCTGACCAGGCACAGATCGATCAGGCCCAGGCCCACCCGGCCTTCGGCCGGGCCACGACTGCCCGGGCGCCGGACCGCCAGGCCCACCACCGCGCGGTCCCCCAGGCACCCGCCCAGGCGGCGGGCCACCAGGCCCGCTCTGCCCAGGCGGCGGGCCACCAGGCCCGCTCTGGCCGGGTCGAACGCCGGACGGTGCCCCCGACCCGCTCTGGTCTGGCCCAGCACCGGGCGATCGGCCCGGCCCGCTCTGGCCGGGTGCCATGCGGGGCGCCGGCTGGCCAGGCTCGTAACCCGGTCCAGCCGCTGGCTGCTGACCAGGCGCCGCCGGAACTCGCGACCCAGAACCCGGCTCGCTACCCGGCTGGACGGCCTGGGCCTGGCCCACCAACTGCACGCTGGTGCGGCGATGCGCGCCCGGCCAGGATGGCATCAGTGCCGCCGCGAGTGCGATGAGAGCCAGTGCCTGCGCCGGACCGCCAAAGGGGCCCGAGCCGACGGCCGTGCGCTGCGCCGTGAGCGCGGTGATCAGCCCGGTGGCCACGAGCGCGACGAACGCGATCGCCGCGTACCAATCCGGCCACATGAACGCGGCAACGGCCAGCACGGGAACCACCAGCGCGACCGGACCGCCGATCAGCGCGATGGCCACGCAGACCAGGCCGAGACCGACCCAAGCCGACAGCGGCGGACGAGAAGGCCTGAATCGCTTGCCGCTCGCCTCATCAGCCGCGACCGCCTCAGCCGACTTAGGCGCAAACTCAGGCCTGGGCCCAACTCCAGGCGCCGGGTGCGCCGCCGGCCCGGACCGCGAATCGGGATCACGAGCGAACGCCCAGGCCGGCCAGCCCGAGGAGAACAAGGTGCGCTGGAGCCATCCACCGAGAACCGGGACCGATGCCGCCGGAGCTGATCGGGTCAAGGCTCGAGCCATCTGGTCGTGCACTCTCCTGCGCCTCCGGCGAACCGTCGCTAGCGCAAGCAGCGCGATCACTCCGGCCGCGGAAAGGATAATCCACGCATGATAGAACTTAACCGGAGCGAACGTCAGCGTAATGACCCCGCCCGCTCCGGCCGGCACGACAAATGCCTGCTGCCAGCCATCTAGTTCAGCGGGCCTGAGAGTCTTGCCGTTGAGCGTCGCGACCCAGCCGGCGTTGGCGTTCTGATGCAGTTCCAGGTAAGAAGCCGCGCCCGGGCCGATCCGCACCTGGCGGGATTCTGGCTGCCAGCCCAAGATCGTCACCCGCCGCCCGCCGCCCGAATTCGCGGGCCCGGCCGCCACGGTCTTCATCGGAGCCGACCCCGCCGGGCCGGTCACGGTCGCGGACGGGTAGCCGCTCGTCAGGCTCAGGTCGGTGACGCTGAACGGCCCGTCCCTGGCCGCAAGCACCTGGTGCTGACCAGGCGGCAAGGTCAGCATCGAATCGCCGGCGCACAGCGCGACCTGGACCGGGTGGAACTCGGTGAGGTCACCGACCGTGCCGGAGACGTGGGTGGGATAGCGGTGGCCATCGATCGTGAGCCACGGTCCCCGGCCGCACGGCAACGTGAACTTGGTCTGCGCCGCCGGCTCCCTCGCCACCAGGCCGTTCAGCGCGGGAATGTACAGCCTCGCCAGCCCGACCGGCAGCTGGACGGGCTGGCCGAACACCGGCTGGGCCGAGGTGGTGTACGACACGACCGGGAAGCTGATGCTCATCTGATCGGTCTTCAGCGGCGGCACGATCGCGGTGATCCCGTCGAGGCCGACGCTCGCGTACCGGGTTCCGTTCGGGCTGTCGATCTTGATCGACTCCGGCGCGGCGGCGAAGCCCTGCACCGCCTGGATCACCATCCGGTGAATGGTCCGCTTGCCCTGCCACCGAAGGCGCAGCACCGGCTTGCCCGCGCCGGCAATCCAGGCACTCTGGTGAGTCGCCTTGAACAGGTGGTACGGCGCGAGGCTGGGCAGCGATCCCCAGGTGGATGTGGCCGTGACCTCGAGGGAATCCGGCCGGGCCGGGGTCAGTCCGGCGAGCAGCGCGTTCAGCTTTCGGCCCGGGATCGCGATCGCGCTCGTGGCGATCTTGAAGGTGTCCGTGCCCGGGATCGTGAACATCCTGGCCATCGGCGGATAGGCGGCCACATCGGCCAGGCTGCCTGGCGATGGCAACTGCCGGCGGAAGGAGAACGCGACCACCGGCGCCCGCTTCCCGGCCGGGTCCTGCGCGGGCACCGAGTACCTGGTCACGGTCACGCCCGGAATCGCGATGTCGGTGAAGCCCGCACCAGGCCCGCCTGGCACCTGCCCGCGGGCGGCAGCGATCGTGATTCGCAGCGTCTTCGTCAGACCGGGCTTGACCGCCAGCGGCTGCGCCTTGCCGGTACGCCGCAATGAACTGGTGACGGTGCCCGCGTCCGTCGTCACGGTGAGCCGGTCCGCGACCGGCCGGAGCGAGCCGTTGACCAGCAAATCGATCCCGATCGAGGAACGCAGCTCGATCCGGTGGTCGAACGTGATCTGGATCCACTGCCCGACCGGAGTCCGGGGGCTGGCCTCGACCCAGTACGTGCTCGGGTTGCCGTCGAACGCGTTCACCGGGTCAATCTGGGGCGACTCAGAAACCCAGGTGCCGGTCGAGGACGCGGTCACCGCGGCGGCGCCGGACAGCACCGCGATGGTCTGGTGACCAGCCGCCGGAACCGGCAGCATCTCGCGCGGCGGGCGGCCCGCTCCGCCGAGCGGATCGTCGACCGCGTTCGTCTCGGTCCGCGTGTAGGTATAGGAGCCGACCAGGCTCGTCAGCCCGAACGTGTGGTCCGACCGGGGCAGCGAGTCGGTCACCGCCCACAGCTCCGGCTTGGCCACCAGCTTGTTCCCCGCGATCACCGCCGGAGCCGTGCCGAGCACGCCCTGCCCGGTCAGCTGCAGCAGCGCGTCCGGGCCGCCGTTGACCAGCACGGTCCGCCGCAGCGGCAGCGCGGCCGCGGCGGGCGGCACCCGCGTTCCGGCCGCCGAGCGCGCCTCGAAGATCTCCACCGCCGGGTACGACGGCAGCGCGTACTGGATCGAGGTGGCCCCGGGGTTGGTCTCCGACCCGGTCACGTTCGGCCCGAACGCGGCGACCCGGCGGAAGCCTGAGCTGAGCAGCGCCTGGTGAACCGGCTGCGGCGAGACGTAGTCGACGGCGCCGGGGTTGAGGTCGTTGCGCACCACTACATAGCGGACGCCGGACCGGGCCAGCGTCTCGGCGAGCCCGGGGACCTCCTCGCCCGAGGCGATCGCGGACTCGACCGAACTGAGCAGCAACTGCGAGCCGGCGCCACCGTACGGCACCAGGCCCTGGGTCACCCACGGCGCGTTCGCCAGCGCCTCCAGCGGCTCATCGACCGTGGTGCCCCACAGGAACGTGCCGTGCGCGGACGCCGGGGCCACCAAGGCCGGCGCCTGCGGCGAATGCTGCTGAAGGTAGGTCGCGACCTGAGACCAGTACTGCGGCACCGAGTTGAACGAGCCCGGGTTGAGCACCTGCTCAGACAGGTACGGATAGCCGAGGCCGATGAGGACCAGCCCGATCATCGCGGAGGCGACCACGTGCCAGATCGCGCGCGGCGCCGGATCGCTGATGATCAGCCGGCGCTTGGACCGCAGCACGAGCGCGTGCGCGATGCCGAGCGCCAGCACCGCCGCGGCCGCCGGCTCGACCTTGTACACACTGCGGAACGGCGACAGCGCCGCGTTGAACAGCTGATCGATCGTGGAGTGAAATGGCCCGCCAAGCGTCCCTGGATATCCCACCAGAGCGACTACCGCGGACACCGCGAGGCACGACCGCAGCCAGGCACCGTTCGGCAGGTCCCGCCGCGCGATCCCGAGCAGGCCGGTCGCGGCCGTGACCGTCGCCGTGATGATCACCATCGGGGCGGTGACCACCACCCAGCCCGAGCTCAGCCACGGCTGGCCGAGGTTGAGGTAGGCGGTCCAGTTGCCGCTGCCGCGCAGGAACGTAGCCGCCGACATCGTGGCCGTCGTGGTGGCCGCCTGCTCCACGTAGGGCAGGAAGTTGAACGAGTACTTGCCCTGCAACAGCAGCGGGACGACCCACCAGCTGGTCGCCAGGAACACCGCGCCCGACCAGTACAGCCCGAGCTTGATCAGCGCCCGGCCGCGGACCGTGATCAGGATGTACAGGGCGGGCAGGATCAGCGCGTCGAGCGTGGAGGTGGCGTTCACTCCCCCCATGCACAGCACCGCGACGCCCGACCTGGCCGCGGCCCGCGCCAGCGCGCTTCCGCGCGCGGCGCTGACCAGCGGCAGCACCGCCCAGGGTGCTAGCAACCCTGGAAGCAGGCCCGCTGAGGTAGAACCAATCAGGATGGTGAAAGTAGGCCACAGGGCATAGGCCACACCGGCAACTACCCGCGATCGCTCGGTGCCGATGCCGAGCGCCTGGGCGAGTTTGACGATGCCGGCAAAGCCGACGGTGATCAGCGTGGCGAGCCAGAGCCGCTCGGTGAACCAGACCGGAAAGTGCAGCAAATGCCCGATCAGGTAGAACGGCCCCATCGGCACCGCGTAGCCGATGTACTGGTCTTGCAGGGTGCCGAACCACTCGCTCGGGTTCCACAGGTGCCAAAGGCGCGCGTAGAACCCGACCGGATCGATATCGACGCCGAGCTTGGTATCGAAGAAGATACGGCCGCTGTCATTAGCGACCAGGATGATGATCGCTACCAGCCAGACCAGTACGATCCAGCGGGCAATCCTCGGCTCGCCGTTCTTGCCTGGCCGGCCGGCCAGGATGTCGAGCAGCCGGGCGTGGAGCTTGTTTCGCGGAGCCCGATGCTGCCCGGAAATCCTAGGTGGCCACCTGAAGTCACCGAATTGCCGTACCTCCGCGTCCTGTGCTGGCTCGGGGTCGCGCTCCTCGGTGGCGGAATCGGCGAGCCGATCCCGCTCAATCGTCATCCGGTCCGCCGCAGTATCAGCAGCAAGTTCCAGGTAATGACCTCGCGCAGGACCGGGATATAGAGCAGTACCTTGCACCAGGCCGGGTAGTAGCGCGGTCGCGCCGACACGACCTCGACGTCCGATCGCTCCCGCATCATGCGCAGGACCGGGCCGATGTGCACCGGGAACAGGCTGCTGCCGACCCGGTTCTTCGGCAGCTTGCCGTGCTTGCGCACATATCGGCGCTCCGCCGGGCCGGCGCCGAGATAGTGCCAGGGCGACATCTCGTGCCCGCCCCACGGCGAGAACCAGTTGGTGAACGACAGGTAGATCAGGCCGCCGGGCTTGGTTGCCCTGACCATCTCTTCGATCAGCCCGCGCGGGTCCCTGACGTGCTCAAGCACGTTGGAGGAGACGCAGACGTCGGCGCCGCCGTCACGCACCGGCAGCCAGAACCCGTCGGCCAGCACCGCACCGGGCGGGGTGTCGCCCCGGCTGGTCATTTCGTCCTCGTCGACCTCGAACAGGTAGCAGTTGGCGCCCTGGGAGCGGAACTCCCGGGTGACGTAGCCCGCGCCACCGCCGATGTCGAGCACCGTCCGGCCGGCCACCGTGACGAAGTCGGCCAACTGGCCCGCCGCGTCCTTGGCCAGCGCCATATAGAAGCGGTCCGGGTCCTGCTGTTCGCTCAGGAAGAGCCGGAACAGGCGGACGGACCTCAACATGCGCCGCTCCCTAATGTGGTCATTAGCCATCTATCAGATCACGCCCACAACATCGCCACAGCATGATCAGTACAGACGATCTAGACACATGCTACTTTTCAGTAGCATGTCGCGGCGAGACTAATGACCGGTTTTGTCAGGCCAGGCCACGGGCGCGCGAGGATCTACTAATATCCCGACAATATTGCTCCAGATCCTGACAAGACGGGGACGACAACCGCAAACCGGGGTCACACCAGCGAGGCGGGCGAGTCCAGCGAACGAGAGCACAGCGAGTAGCGGCGTCAGCAAAAGTGACGGCAGGAAGATCGTCTTTATCGCCTGGCGCGATCTCGCGAACGCGAACGCGGGTGGGTCCGAGTTGCTCGTGGACCGGCTGGCGCAAGGCCTGCAGGCACGCGGCGACCAGGTGACGCTGCTCTGCGGCGGGGTCGTCGGCAAACGCGAATATGAGGTCAGGCGCAGCGGCGGCACCTATAGCCAGTTCCTCCAGGCACCGATCGCATTCACCCGGCATCTGCGCGACTGCGACCTGGTCGTCGAGGTGTGCAACGGCATGCCGTACCTAGCTCCGCTGTGGACCAAGCGACCGGTCATCTGCCTGGTCAACCACGTGCACTCCGAGCTGTGGTCGCTGCGCTTCCCGCCACTGGTAGCGGGCGCCGGCCGGTGGACCGAATCCGTCGTGATGCCGTGGGTGCACCGCAAGAACCTGTTCGTCACCGTGTCGGCGTCGACGTTCAGTTCGCTGACCGAGATCGGCGTGGACGCCGACCGGATCAGGCTGATCTGCAACGGCGTCGAGCCCGGTCCGCCGCCCACTACGCGCTCGGCCGAGCCGCTGTTCCTGGCGCTCGGTCGGCTGGCCGAGTACAAGCGGATCGACGTGCTGCTGAAGCTGTGGGACCGGGTCAGGCAGGTGGTCGGCGGCCGGCTGGTCATCGCCGGTGACGGACCTGAGCGGGAGCGGCTTGAGGCGATGGCCGGACCGGACGTGATGTTCGCGGGCCGGGTTTCCGAAGGAGAAAAGCACCGGCTGCTGTCGGCCGCGTGGATGCTGCTGCACCCGGCCAGCATCGAAGGCTGGGGCATCGTCGTAGCCGAGGCCGCCGTGCGCGGGACTCCGGCGATCGGGTTCAGCGTGCCCGGCCTGCGCGACTCGATCGTGCACAACGAGACCGGCCTGCTGGTGCGTACCGAGGGCGAGTTCGCGTCCGCGTGGGCGGCGCTGGCAATCGATGACAAGCGTCGGCAGGCGATGGGCGAGGCCGCCAGGGAGCGCGCCAAGCAGCTGCACTGGTCGGCGGCCGTCGACGGGTTCTCGCTGGCAGCCGATGAGGCGCTGGCCAGAGCTCGGGTGGCGAGCCAGGTCGTGCCGGTCGCGGCGGCCGCCGAGCCGTCGCTCGCCGAACCGGCCCCGGCGCCGGTCCAGTCGGAGCGCGCCGGATGACCGTAACCAGCGACTCAACCCGCCCCGGCTCAACCCAACCCGACTCGGCCAGCCAGGCCGGCACCGCCAGCACCGCCGACCCGACCAGCACCGCCGACCCGACCGGCACCGCCAGCACCGCCGACCCGACCGGCACCGCCAGCACCGCCGACCCGACCGGCACCGCCAGCACCGCCGAC
>DATNFM010000015.1:0-3492 GCA_035606435.1 Streptosporangiaceae bacterium
GGCTGCAGCGGCGGCACGGCCGCCTCGCATTCGTCGATGCGCAGGGTGCAGCGCGGCGCGAAGCTGCAGCCAGGCGGGCGGCGGCCGGGCGACACCGCATGCCCGGGAATGCCGACCAGCGACCGGCCGCCGGTCAGGCGCGGGATCGCACCGACCAGGCGCCGGGTGTAGGGATGGCCCGCGGACGTGAACAGCTCGTCCGCGTCGCCGATCTCGACCACGCGGCCGGCGTACATGACCGCGACCTGCCGGGCCAGGGTCGCCACTACCGCCAGGTCGTGGCTCACGTACAGGGCGGCGACGTCGTGCAGCGTCGCCAGCTCACGGACCGTCGACAGCACGTGCGCCTGCGTCGTGACGTCCAGGCCGGTAGTGGGCTCGTCGAGGACGATGAGGCGGGGCCGGGTCGCGAACGCCATGGCCAGCCCGACCCGCTGCTGCTGGCCGCCGGAGAGCTCGTGTGGGTAACGCTTGAGGAAGGCACGGTCATCGGGGAGCGCGACCTCGCGCATCATCTCCGCGACGCGCTCGGACAACGCACTGTCCGAACGTTTCCCGTGCGCCTCGACGACCTCCCGGAGCTGGGTGCCGATCCGCAGCGCCGGGTTCAGCGATGAGGCCGGGTCCTGCGGGACGTAGGAGACGAGCGAGCCGCGCAGCCGCCGGAGCTCCTCGTCGTCGAGCGTGAGGATGTCGCGGTCGCCGAGCTGCACCGTCCCGCCCGCGATCCGCAGGCCGCGCCGGGCGTGGCCGAGCATGGCCAGGCCGACGGTGGTCTTGCCGGACCCGGACTCGCCCACTACCCCGAAGATCTCGCCGCGGGCGATCTCGAACGACACCTCGCTGATGACGGGGGTGCCAGTGGATTCGATCGCGACCTGCAGGTCCTGGACGGCGACCGCGGACACGGCCGGCCCGGCCGCCTGCCCCGCCAGCCCGGCCGCGCTCATTCTTCGCCCCGGGCCCGGTCGATGCCCGCCGCGGTCCGCGCGATGCCGTCGCCGATCAGGCCGGTTCCCAGCGTCAGCAGCGCGATGACGATGATCGGCGCGGCCGCCCCCCAGGGCTGGACCACCAGCACGATCTCGTTTTGCTGGATCATGGTGCCCCAGTTCGCGCCGTTGGGATTGGGGGAGAGCCCGAGGAACGCCAGCCCGGCGATCAAGGCGACGGAGTAGGTCAGCCGCAGGCTGGCCTCCACCATGAGCGGCCCGAGGCAGTTCGGCAGCAGTTCGCCGGAGACGATGCGCCAGCGCGGCACGCCCATTGCCTCTGAGGCGGCGATGAAATCACGCTCGACGATGGGCTGCGCGGTGCCGCGCGCGACCCGCGCTATCCGCGGCACGGTGGTGAGGGCGATGGCGGCCACGATGACCCAGGCGTGCGGGCCGACGATGGCCACGGCGACCAGCGCCAGCAGGATCTGCGGCAGCGCCATGATCACGTCCATGCCGCGCATCAAGATGTCGTCGAGCGTGTTGCGGGAGTACGCCGCCACCAGGCCGATCGCCACGCCGAAGATCAGCCCGAGCGCGGTCGCGACAACGGCCATCACTAGGATGCTGCGCCCGCCGTACAGAACCCGGCTCAGCACGTCCTGCCCGAGATAGTCCGTCCCGAGCACCGCCTTGCTGCTGGGGTCGGAGTTGGGCGCCCCGACCGGCGTGCTCGGGCCGTAGGGGGCGACGTACGGCCCGACGATGGCCAGCAGCACGATGAAGCCGACCAGCACGAGGCCGATACGCGTCCGCCACAGCTTGAGCGAACGGCGCAGCAGGGACGTGCCGCGTACCGCCGGGAGTGGCGGGGCTATCTCGGCGTCGGCGACCCAGTCGCTGCTCACCTGGCTCATAGCTGGGTCCTCAGTTTCGGCGTGACCAGGATGGTGGCCACGTCGGCCAGCAGGTTGAGTATCACGTACACCGCCGCGATCAGCATGGCGAGCGCCTGGATAACGGGCAAATCATGATTGACCACGGCCTCTGCGATCGCGCCGCCGACGCCGGTGTAGTTGAACACGACCTCGATGAAGATGATCCCGCCGGCCAGGTACGCCAGGTTCAGGGCAATCACCTGGAACACGGGCCCGAGGGCGTTCGGCAGCGCGTGCCGGATCAGGACGGTGCGCTCCGGCAGGCCCTTGAGCCGGGCCATCTCGACGTAGTCGCTCTCCAGGACCTCGATCATCGAGGCCCGCATGATCCGGGCGACGTACGGCGCGACGGCGATCACCAGGGCGAGGGTCGGCAGGATCAGCGCCAGCCAGTTGTTCCACGGCCGGGATCCGGGCGGGATCGTGCTGACGGCGGGCAGGACGTGGAGCACGGTCGTGGCGAACAGGATGACGAGCACCAGGCCGACGACGAACTCCGGCAGCGCGGCCAGGGCCAGCAGCAGGTTCGAGCTGGCCTGGTCGAAGGCCTTCTCCCGCTTGAGCGCCGCGTAAGCGCCGATCGCGATCGACAGCGGTATCGACAGCACCGCCGCCAGCGCCACCAGCACCGCGGAGTTCACCAGCTTGGGTGCCAGCAGGGTGCTGACCGGCTCCTGGGCGGCCAGCGACGTCCCGAGGTTGCCGTGCAGCAGGCCGGTCACCCACGTCCAGTACTGCTCGATCACCGGCCGGTCGAGATGCAGCTGGCGGCGCAGCGCCGCCAGGCTGGCCGGGGTGGCCGACCGGCCGAGGATCGCCCGGGCGGGGTCCGTGGGCAGCGCCTGGGTGGCCAGGAACACCAGGACGGACACCAGGATCAGGACGATGAGCCCCAGCAGCAGGCGCCGGAGGATGAATCCCCATAGCCCGCGGGGCCTGAACCGGTTCACGACTGCCACACTGCCGACGGTAACCGAGCCGGGCTAAGCGAACCAGATGCTGCGGTAGCCGTGGCCGAAGCTATCCAGGTTGAGGGTGCCCTTGCTCGGCTTGAGCCCCTTCACGTTGGCCGCGTAGCCGTCGATGAGGTCGCCGAAGAACGGGATGATGTACCCGCCCACCTCGTACTCGGCCTGCTGCATCTCGTGCATGATCTGGATGCGCTTGGCCGAGTCGGTTTCGGCCAGCGCCTGGTTGTACAGCGACTCGAAGTTGGACCCGGTGCCCGTCTTCGGCGGCCAGTGCGTCTCGTTGTACGGGGAGTTTGGCAGCGAGCCCTGCTGCACCTGGTTGAGATACGCGCGGGTGCCCCAGAAGTCGATCGAGAAGGCCAGCTTGAGGTACTGGTTCCCGTAATAGTTCGGGTCGTTGATCACGTTGATCTTGACCCCCGCGGCCTGGGCCTGGTTCGCAAATACCGTCGCCGTGTCGACCATGCCGGCCGCGCCGTTGGTGGTGTGCAGGTCCACGGCCAGGTTCGCTTTGCCGGCCGCCTTGAGCAGCGACTTGGCCTGCGCGATGTCCTGCTCCCGCTGCGGGAGCGAGTGGTCGTAGCCGGGGTCGAAGGGCGCGTAGAGGTCGTTGCCGACAAACCCGTAGCCGGAGGCGACCTGCTCGAT
>DATNFM010000016.1:0-3714 GCA_035606435.1 Streptosporangiaceae bacterium
GGTCAGGAACGCCCGGTCCTGCTGGGAGACCCGCGACAGGAACTCCGACTCCACGTACTCGCTCACGAACAGGTCGTCACCGCCGAAGGAGGCCGCCACCCGCCCGAAGGGGGCGCCCTCCCTGATGTACAGCGCCGCCAGATACAGCCCCACCGGCCACCCCTCGGTCCGCTGGTGGAGTTCGGCCACCTCCTGCTCCTCGAGTACGAGGCCAGTGTCGCGCAATAGCGACGACGCCTCGTCGCGGGTGAGCGACAGATCGCCCGGGCCGATCTCCAGGACCCGGCCCTCGGCGCGCAGGCGGGCGATCCGTAGCGGAGGCTCGACCTGGCCGGAAAGCACGAGCCGTGAACCCTGCGGCACGTGATCGGCCAGCACCGACAGCGCGGCCCGGCATTCGGAGTTGTGCAGCACGTGTACGTCGTCCAGGACGAGTGCGACCGGTGAGGTCCTCGACATCATGGCCGATCCGAGCCGTGGAACGACCAAGCCCGGGATCGAGCTTCCCGCGGAGGTCAGCGCGTCGAATACCTGCCGGTCGATCGGCTCCACCGCATCAAGCACCTGCGCGATGCGGCTGAGCAAGACCTTCGGGTCGTTGTCGGCCTCGTCCAGCGCTACCCAGGCGAAGGGCAGGCCGTCACGCTCGGCCCACTGTGACAGCAGAGTCGTTTTCCCGAAACCAGACGGCGCCACCACCAAGACGATCGGAGGAAGATCTGCCTGGGCCAGCCGTTCCGTCAGCAACGGACGCCAGACGGTCCCCGGCCGCGTAGGGGGACAGCCGGACTTCGACGTCGAAGAGCCGGAAACAGGCCGGCCTACCGCCAGTGGTGGGCCAGCCAACTGACGCACGCCACTGTTACTCATGTTCCGAAATGTGCGTTGTGGGTCTCCTGATTCAGGATCTTCCGAGGCCACAGCCGTGAGTTGAATTATCTCAAATGTGACGAGACTACGACACGGAAACACCCTGAAAGGAGCCTCGCCTACGCGCTACCGTCGTGAGCGCCATTTCCTTCCTGGCCACCATGACCAGCAGCGAGGTTCCCGGCCGATTCGAGTGCGTATTCCGGTTGCCCATCGGCTGGCATGAATACCCGGCCCAGCGTCTCGAAGCTTGAGGGACGCCGGGCCTGGAGGATGACAGCGACGATGACCCCGAGGCAGAGCCAGCCGAGCGCCGTGAAATGCAGCAGGTCGGCCAGCTGGCGGGCGCGCGGATGAAGGACGCCCCACAGCGGAAACAGGAACAACGCGATGGCTGTGGCCGGCACGAGCAGATGCCGCCATAGACGGAACTCGTCGCGGAATTCGGTCCGGAACGCGCGGATGACGGCGACGTTCACCGCCAGGTAGACCAGTACGACTGAGAGGCCGCCCGCTCCAGCGATGTAGCCAAATGTGCGCACACCGCCGTAGCTGGAGGTCAACGGCAGCCCGAGCAGGAGCGCGAACGCGGCCACGTACGCAATCGAGACGGTCGGGGTGCGGCGGCGGGACAACCGGGCGAGCGTCTCCGGAAGGACCCGTTCGCGCCCCATGGCGAACAGGACCCGGATGGCCACGTTGAACGTGGCGATGACGAAGCCGAGGCCGGCGAGCACCACGACGAGTTCGATGGCCCAGACCGCTGACGGCGACCAGTACCGGCTGGTGAGATAACTCAGCGGACTACCCTGCTGAGTAAAACCGGGAATGCCCTTCCGCCCCAGACCGAACATCTCCGCGCTAACGACGAGCAGATAGAAAATGCCCGTCACGATGACAACACCGATCATGCTCGCGGGGATTGAGCGGCGCGTGTTTCTCGCCTCCTCGCCCAATGCGGCGGAAGCCTCGAAGCCCGCGAACGCGGTGATCCCGTAGATCATGGCGTTCGTGATATCTGTGAGCTGGCCGTTCGGCGTGGCGGCTGGCGAGAGGACCGCCGCTGAGTAATCCGCTGACCCGATGCTGACCAAGATCGTGATGGCCAGCGCGGCAATAACGGCGACTTCTCCTACGACGAGAACCAGGTCTGCCGACGATGACGTCTTGATGCCCAGGTACGCGACTGTGGCCACCGCTCCCACGATGATCACGAAAAGCGCCGAGGCGCTGACGGCCACATGAAGGGTCCCGGCCAGAAGCTGCGACGTGTACGCGCTGGTCAGCGCGATGCCCGCCGGGACGTACAGCACGTACGCGAAGACCATCATCCAGCCGGTCAGGAACCCTCCGGTCCCCCCCAGCCCGCGGCTGCTGTACGTGTACAGGGAGCCAGCCGACGGCAGCCGCCGGGCGAACTCCGCGATGCTGCTCGCGCAACACATGGACGCGGCGAACGCGATGAGTACGACCAGCGGAGACGCGAACCCGGCGTACGACACGACGATGACCAGCCCGGCTACAACCGAACCAGCCGGGGCCACGTTGCTCGCGCCGAACGCGATCACGCGCGCCGACCCGACCACGCCCCGCGCGAGCCCGGCCTCATTGCTATCAGTGCCCATGTCACGGGTCCTCCGCTAGGAGTCCACACCGGAGCTTAACCGGACCGGTACCGTGGCGCCGTGACAATTCAGGTGATCGTGCTCAATGGCGGGTCCAGCTCGGGCAAGTCGGGTATCGCCCGGTGCCTGCAGGCGATCTTGCCGGATCCGTGGCTGGCCTTCGGGACCGACAACCTGATCCAGGCGATGCCGATGTCCCTGCAGACGTCGGCCGCGGGCATCGAGTTCGCCCAGGACGGCGAGGTCATAGTCGGGCCGGAGTTCCGCACCCTGGAGGCGGCGTGGATCGCGGGAATCGCCGCGATGGCTCAGGCGGGGGCCCGGATCATCGTGGACGAGGTCTTCGTCGGCGGCGCGGCATCCCAGCAGCGGTGGAAGAACGCGCTCGGCGCACTGCCGGTGCTGTGGGTCGCCGTCCGGTGTGACGCCACCGTGGCCGCGGGCCGTGAGCTCGCCCGAGGCGACCGGATTATCGGAATGGCCGCGTCCCAGGCCGAACTAGTCCACCGCGGTATCGTCTACGACCTGCAGGTAGACACGGCGCGCACCGAAGCCCTGGAATGCGCCCAGGCGATCGCGGCCCACGCGCGATGATGGCGTCGCCGCGATGAGTCCGGCGGTCCCGTATCGTCCACCAGGTATGGAAGCTACCAACCTTGCCGACCTGTACCGGCTCCCGCTGCTCGACTGGGCCAGCATCGAGGACAAGCTCCGCTTGGGCGTGGAGCAGGCGCCGGGCGGCGGCGGGCCGAACCGTCATACCTGCTGGCTATCCACGATCAACGCGGACGGAAGCCCGCACGTCAACGGCGTCGGCGCGCTCTGGGCCGACGGCTGCTTCTGGTTCGAGACCGGCCAGGGTAGCCGCAAGGGCCGGAACCTCGCCCGTGATCCGCGCTGTGCCATGAGCCTCGCGACCGCAGAGTTCGACCTGGTGGTCGAGGGCGAGGCCAGCCTGGTCACCGACCCGGCCACCGTCGCCGACATGGCCGCGCGCTGGGCCGCGGGAGGCTGGCCGGCCCGGGTCGACGACAGCGGCGTAGCGCTCACCGCCGAATTCAGCGCGCCCTCGGCCGGGCCGCCGCCCTGGCACGTCTACCGCCTCACCCCGAAAACGGCCACGGCGCTGGCCACCGTCGACCCCGGCGGCGCGACGCGCTGGCGGTTCTAGCCGCCAGGCCAGCTAGTCCTTCCACCTCAGCGGCACCGTGGCCCGGAC
>DATNFM010000017.1:0-7285 GCA_035606435.1 Streptosporangiaceae bacterium
CTGGTCGGTGCCGAAAAAGCTGACGTTCGGCGTCTACAAGGGCAGCGGGCTGCTGGACCTGCGGGCCGCCGAGCTGAGCGGGCCAGTGACGACGATCCGCGCGGTCATCTACAAGTCAAGGTCGGAGATCGTGCTGCCGCCCGGCGTCCGGCTCGAGCTAGGCGGCCTCGGCGTCTCGTCCGACTGCGATCCCAGCCAGGCTGTCCGGTCCGACGCGCCGGTGGTGCGGATCGTCGGCTACGGCTACAAGAGCACGATCGGCGTCACCAACCGACCCCAGCTCGACTCCGATCAGCGACCGGAGCTCGGGTAGCTCACGTAATCGACCCGGCGGCCGCACCGGTCACCTGGTCACCCCACTTGGCCAGCTCAGCTTCCAGGTCGAGCGGCGCGATCATGGCGCCGTCAGCGGTCTCCGCCTCCCAGGCATCGGCCGGCACCCGCCACATGACCTCGAACTCGATGCCGCTCGGGTCCTTGGCGTACAGCGACTTGGAGACCCGGTGGTCGCTCGAGCCGACCAGCGCGCCCCGCTCGACCAGCCTGTCCCTGGCCTGAGCTAGGTCGGCCAGCGTTCCCACCTCCCAGGCGAGGTGGTAGAGGCCGAGATACGGCCCGGACGGGGCCGAACCGTCGGGAACCGCGAACAGCCCGAGGTCGTGATCGTTGGCCGATCCGGCCGACCGCAAGAACGCGGCCCGCCCCGGAATCTCCATCCTGACCTCGAAGCCGAGCGCGTAGCAGTAGAAATCCACCGACGCGGCCAGGTCGCCGACGTAAAGGACAGCGTGGTTAAGACGACGTACGGACATGTGCGCTCCTGCCAACCCGCTCGGAAACAAACGTGGCCGCTAGTGACAATGCCGGCGCGCCCGCCTAGATTCCCGGCTCCGCACCGGCTCCCGGCTCCGCACCGGCTCCCGGCTCCGCACCGGCCTCCGGCTCCCCCGCCAGCCCCGTTCGCTTGGCCACCGCGAAATGATCATTGATCAGCACGACCCGCCGACCCGCCGCATCGAGCAACGACGCGGCGACCGCGGCCCGGTACCCGGCCTGGCAGTGCACCCACACCTCGCCCTCGGGCACCTCGCCGATCCTGGCCTCCAGCTCGTGCAGCGGGATGTGGAAGGCGCCAGGGATCCTGGCCGCGTCCCACTCGCTGTCGCGGCGCACGTCGAGCAGCACCAGCTCGCGTTCCCGGCTGGCCGCCTCGTACCCAGCGAAGTTCGTCACCTCGTAGCTGACCAGCGGTTCGGAACCGGCGACCTCGGCCAGCCCGCCGACTCCGGCTGCCGCGACCTCGTCGATGCCGATCCTGGCCAGATCCCGCTGCGCCGCCGCCACGTCGGCTTCGGTCGGACCGATCAGCGTCAGCGGCGCGCCCCACGGGATCAGCCAGCCCAGGTAGGTCGCGAGAGAGTCGCTGAGCTCGAACGACCTGGTGCCCCGTACGTGCCCGGCCCCGAACGCGACCCGCGACCGCAGGTCGACGACCCATTCGCCGGCATCGAGGCGGCGGCGCAGTTCTCCCGGCGACAGCCGGGCCGGCGGCGACAGGTCGGGCGCGAGCGGGCCGCCCGAGTTGGCCGGCGCCATGTGCGCGTAGTACGCCGGGTAGATGTCCAGCCCGGCCAGGATCGAGCTGACGTACGCCGCCTCGTCCAGCCTCAGCGCCGGATTCGCGATCAGCTCGGCCCCGATCGTGCTCGCCTCCCCGGAGGTCGGCGTCGCCGAGCAGAAGCTGCCGAACCCATGCGTCGCATACACGATCGTCTCGGCTGGCAGCTCGGCCGCCAGCCGCTGGGCCGACCCGTGCTGTGCGCGAGCCAGCGTGGCGCTGTGCTGCGATCCGAGCAGATCAGGACGGCCGGTTGAGCCGTTGAGCAGCGATCCGCCGGTGAACACGCCGACCGCTGAGCCACCAAATTCAAGGGCATAAGACAGATGGTGAAAGGTATGCCCGGGCGTTGCGATCACCCTGAGCTGCATCTCGCCGACCTTGATCCGGTCCCCGTCGGCGATCTTCACTCGATCGAAGCCGACCTCGTCGGCCCCGTTGACGTGGTAGTCGGCGCCGACCGCTCTAGCCAGAGCGAGCCCGCCGGTGACGTAGTCATTGTGGATGTGGGTCTCGAACACGTGGGTGATCGAGGCGCCCTGCCGCTCGGCGACGGCGATCACCCGGTCGATGTCGCGCTGGGGGTCGATCACCAGCGCCACCGAACCGTCCGTGGCCAGGTAACTGCGATCACCTAGGGACGGCGTCTCGATGACAGCGACCTCTAGCACGGCGAGCCCCCTCACACTGTGTCCGTATTGCTATGTCACAGCAGAGGTAGCCTAAACGGCCGGCGACGGGCCAGTGTAGATGCCCCTCGGGCGAATGGCCCCCTGGCGCTCATACTGCTCAAGCGCGTGCGCGATCCAGCCCACCGCCCGGGCGACCGCGAAGATCGCCTCGGCGGCCCCGGAGATCATGCCGCCAACCGCGCTGAACGCAGCCAGCGCGAAGTCGATGTTCGGCGCGGGCAGCGCGCGCCTGGCCGCCTCTGCCATTACCGCCTCCGCCACCGCGAGCCGTCCGGAGTCCGGCGCCACCCGCCTGAGCCGGTCGAGCACGAACACTCCGCGCGGATCGCTCCCGGTGTACACGAAGTGGCCGAAGCCCGGGATCCGCTCACCGCGCCGCAGCAGGTCACCGACGACCCTCGGCGCGTCTTGTGGCGTCTCGGCGGCTCGCAGCATGGTCTCGGCGCCGAATGAGGCTCCGCCGTGCAGCGCCCCGCCGACGGCCCCCAAACCGGTCGCGACGACCGCGTACGGGTCGGCCCGCACGGACGCGGCGACCCTGGCCGCGAGCGTGGAAGCGGCCAGCTCGTGGTCGGCCAGCAGCACTAGCGTGGATCTGAGCACGTCAACCAGGCCATCGCGGGGCGGCTCAGGGCACAGCTTGGTGATCAGGCGCTCGGCGATCGAACCACCCGCCGGACCAGAGGCCGGTCCGCAGGCCGTGCTGGCCGCACGAGGACGACCGCCTGGAACCCCCGCTGGCCCAGCCAGTGGCAGGCACTCCACCATCCCGGCCACCAGGCCACGGCCGGCCGCGGCGACGGCCGGCGGGTCCAGGTGCAGCCGCAGCGGATCGGCCGCCGCGAGCGCGGGCACGATGACCTGGAGCCGCTCCAGCGGCAAGGTCTGGGCGGGCAGCGCGGCCTGGGCCGCGGCCCCGATCGCGACCGCCTCGACGGTGGCCGTCCAGCCCGCCTCCTGCGTGCCGTCAGGAAGCGATCCGGTCCAGAGCAGGTGCGCGATGTCCTCCAGGCTGACCTGGGCGGCGAGCGCGATCGCGTCGATCCCCCGGTACCGCAGCTGATCATCGGCGATCTCGGTCAGTGCCGTCTCGATCACCAACTCGGCGGCGGTGCGGCCGCCACGGGTCACCGCCCTTGGCCGGCCACGGCGGGCCAGCCGCTCCACGTCGGCCGCGTTGAATTCGCTCGTCCGCGACCCTGCGGTCTTGCGGCTGCTGAGCAGGCCGCGGCTCACGTAGGCGTACAGGCTCGCCTCTTTGATGCCCAGCCGCCTGGCCGCCTCGGTCGTTCCGATCCACTCCATCACGCGCCAGCCCCTCCAGCACTCGCAAACCGGCGTAAGCCATGCAGCCTAGCTCACGGCAGGTTGATTAAAATCAATATTGACAACTAGACCAATCAAGTATGCATAATCAACATCGGGGATCAAGCCCAGCGTCAGCCAACGGAGGTCCGCCATGCCCGCAATCCATCTGCTTGATGTCACCAACCGGGACGGAGTGCAGACCGCGCGCACCGGCCTGTCCAAGTTCGGCAAGACGATGGTGAACTTCTACCTGGCCAAGCTCGGCGTGGCTCAGTCCGAGATCGGGTTCCCTTTCCTGTTCCACGAGGTGCCCTATGTCCGCGCCAACGTGGCGCTGGCAAGGGCGGGCGCCTTCGGCGACCTGCGGCTGTCTGGCTGGTGCCGCGCGGTGACCGGCGACGTGGAGAAGGCGCTGCCACTCGGGCTGGCGCACTACAACCTTTCGATCTCCACGTCCGACCAGATGATCGCGCACAAGTTCCGCGGCAAGCTGGACCGGTCGGCGATCATCGCCGAGATGACGGCCGCGGTACGGGTGGCCAGGGACGGCGGCGCTGAGACGATCGGCGTCAACGCCGAGGACGGCTCGCGAACCGACCAGGGCTTCCTGACCGAGTTCGCGCTCGCGGCCAAGGAGGCCGGAGCCGACCGGGTGCGCTACTGCGACACCATCGGCGGCGATTCGCCGTACCGGATCAGGGACCGGTTCGCCGAACTCGCCACCGCCACCGCGATGCCCGTCGAGACGCATTGCCACAACGATCTGGGCATGGCGGTCGCCAACTCCGTCTCCGGCGCCCTCGGTGACCTGGACGCGGGCCAGGACGCCTGGGTGAACACCTGCGTGAACGGCATCGGCGAGCGGTCAGGCAACGCCGACCTGCTGTCGGTGATCCTGGCGTTCCAGCACGGCTTCGGAGTGGCCGACCAGGTGCGGTTCGGCGACAAGATCGACCTGTCCTGGGCCCGCCGGTTCGGGCTGTGGGCGAGTTACGCGTTCGGCCAGCCGCTGCCGCAGAACCAGCCCGGCACCGGCCGGAACGCGTTCGCCCACGAATCCGGCATCCACGCCGACGGCGCGCTCAAGGACCGGCACAACTACGAGCTTTACGACGACGACACGCTCGGCGAGTTTCCGCACGACTGGCACGCCAAGGACGGGCGGGTCGTGCTGACCGGCGAGTACGGCGGCATGGCCGGATTCCGTCACGTGATGGAGGGCCTATCGATCGACGCGAGCGAGAATGAGGAGCTGATCTTCGCGCTCGTGCAGCTATGCGCGTCGGCGACCGGCAAGCCGCTCACCAACGACGAACTGGCGCTGATCGCCGCCTACCCGCACGAGCTCGCCCTGCTCTACCCAGGCCAGCTGAGCTAGCCCGACACCAGCTAGCGAATCTGCCGGCGCTGGTTGATGCGACGCAGCCGCTTCTTCTGGCTGGAGTCGAGCATCAGGTAGCCGACGACCGGCACCGCCAGCGCGGCGATCAGCACCAGTGCCGGGACCCAGAGCGGGATCGGCAAGATCCACAGGATGATCGCGAGCACCATCCCGCCGATTGCTAGCTGCCATCTACTCGACATGACCGACTCCCTTTGCCCGCCGGGATCGCTTGCGTCCCGCTAGCTTCAAGGTAGCGCGCCAACATCGCTGCTCAGTCACGCCAGTGCGATGATGGCTACGGCTTTACTCCAAAGACCCGTCGAACGTTGCTGTTTGCATGTTTGCCCGGAGGACGACATGACGCTGGCGATGCCGATCGCACCAGAGGCGAACGACCTGCTGTCCCGAGACGCGTTCGCGCTGCTCCTGGCCATGATGCTCGATCAGCAGGTGCCGTTCGAGAAGGCGTTCGGATCGCCGTATGAGCTGACGCTGCGGCTCGGTCACGAGCCGACCGCCAGCGAGATCGCCGAATTCAATCCCGAGGCCCTGGCTGCGGTCTTCTCCGAGCGGCCCGCGCTGCACCGGTTCCCCAAGGCGATGGCCGCCCGGGCTCAGGAACTCGCCAAGATCATCGCCGACCGCTACGACGGTGACGCGGCCTCGGTCTGGACCACCGCGGAGGATGCGGCGGAGCTGCGCAAGCGGCTGTCGGCGCTGCCCGGTTTCGGTACCTATAAGGCTCAGATCACGATCGCCCTGCTCGGCAAGCAACTCGGGATCCAGCCGGCGGGCTGGCGCGAGGAAGCCGGGCACTTCGGCGAGGAAGGCTCGCACTACTCGGTGGCCGACATCCGCGACGAGCCTTCCCTGCTGGCGGTCAGGTCTTACAAGAAGGCCGCGAAGCAGCAAGCGCGCGCCGCCGCAGGCTGACACCAAAGCGCAGCCGGCAACAAGGCCGAAACTGGCAGGAGTAATGTCAGCGCTCATGCCGGAGACTCAGGGCGAAGCCGCCGAACCGCAGCTCAACAAGCCGCAGCTCACCAAACCACGGGGCCAGACCGCCCGCGTTCACATCCTGCACGACGGCTACGTACGCTCGGCCGACGACGGCGAGCACGTCGGCAGCACCGTGACGCTGATCATCGACGGCGACGTCGTCGTAGTCGTCGACCCTGGCATGGTGTCGTCCCGGCAGGCCCTGCTGTCCGCACTGGCCAGCCAGGAGGTCCAGCCAGAAGCGGTTACCGACGTGGTGTTCAGCCACCATCATCCCGACCACACGGTCAACGCGGCGCTGTTCGGTGCCGCGAAGATCCACGACCACTGGGCGGTCTACGACGGCGACCTGTGGCACAGCCGCGAAGCCGAGGGCACCAGCCTCAGCCCTTCGATCATGCTGCTCGCCACCCCCGGCCATACCCCGGAGGACATCAGCACGGTCGCCTCGACCGCCGACGGCGTCTACGTCTGCACCCACGCCTGGTGGGGCGCCGACGGCCCGGCGCAGGATCCGTTCAGCCCCGACCAGGCCACGTTGTCGGCGAGCCGCCAGCGCCTGCTGGAGATCGCGTCGGTCATCATCCCGGGCCACGGCCCCAGCTTCACGCCAGGACCAGGCACCCCGCGCTAAGCGGCTAGACAGCGTCGCCCTTCAGCGAGAACGACGCCAGCCGCCGACTGGCCAGCACCAGCGCCAGCACGGTAACCACGACCGCGAACCCGATCGCGGTGCCGGATGTGAGGTGCGCATGCAGCTGCTGGCTGTGCGCGACCGCGTTCGCGATACCGAGCGCGTACTGGTCGACCGACAGCAGCCGCACGCCGCCGACCAGGTTGCCCAGCAGGCCCTCCCAGACCAGCAGGTAGAGCAGGCCGACCGCGATCGCCCGGGTAGTGAGCACCGACAGCCAGATGAACAGGGCGTTGTAGACCACGCTGGCCAGGGCCGCCCCGGCTAGCAGCCCGATCGCGAGCTTGCTGCCTGGCCCCGTCGCGATCGCGCCGGCCAGGTACTCGCTCACCGCCGCGAACAAGAACGTCAGCACGGTCGCGGCCGCGAACTTGGTCAGCACCACGGTCGACCGGGGCACCGGCGTGGCCAGCAGGCTGATCACGCTGCTGTCGTCGATCTCGGCCCCGAGCACGCTGGTCCCGATGATCAGCGCGGTGAGCGGCACCACGACCGTGAAGCCGAAGATGCCGAGAAACTCCGGCGGCCACACCGGGCTGTTCGCGCTGACCTTGAGCAGCACCGTGATCGCTATCAGCAGCAAGGGGGCG
>DATNFM010000018.1:0-40375 GCA_035606435.1 Streptosporangiaceae bacterium
GCCCGACGGGGTTCCGCTTCCTGGGCGACCCAACGGCGGGGCTTGTACCGCGCCTCCCGAGGCCGGCGCGCGCATCCTTGAATAACAGTCGCGGCCAGTTTCGCCGGTGATGAATTGGCGACCGCGCCGAGAGCTTTGTTAACAAATAATTTGGGTGAAAGATTTTCGGTGGTTTATGACGTAGCTTGACTGGCTTCTCGCGCTGCCGGGCACCCGGGGAGCCTGTCACATTCACACGCCCGTCGTGGCTAGCCGCGCCCGGCTAACGCGGCCAGCCCGTCTTGGGACCCCCCGGAACGGGCCTACTTGTGGAGCTGGGGACGGCCGTTCTTGCCGTTCCCGTTGGTGAGGACCGGGGCCGCCGCCATTGGCAGGCCCTTGGCCGCCTCTTCGAGCGAGGCGGTCTCCTTGGCCTCCCACTCCTCGATGCCACGCAGCACGCCCTCGGTGTAGGCGCGCAGGTGAGCCCGGTAGACCTCGCTGTAGGTGCGCAGGTAAGCCAGCTCGGCCTGGGCGGCCATCCGCTCGTGCGGACTTTGCGGTCCGGCCGGCGCGTTGTTGAGCGCCGACACCGCCGCCTCGCTCGCGCGGGCGTGTGCCTCTTCCATGATCATGTCGGAGTACTGCTGCGCCTCCCGCATGATCTCGTCGCGGCGCAGGGTGGCCTCCTTGGTCACCCGGCTGCTGTACGCCTGGGCATCGGCCACGTACCGGTCGGCGGTGATCTGCGCGGTCGACAGGATCCGCACGGCGTGCACGTGCGCGTCGGACTCGCCGAACAGCACGGACTGCGAGGTGCCGCCGCCGTTGCCATTTCCGGTCTCGCCCTCGACCTTGCCGGCGATGATCCGCCGCCGGAGCCGCTGCACTTCCTGCCACAGCGACGCCCGCTCGTTCATCAGGCGCACGAACTCGTCGTGCACCACATTCAGGAACTCGCGGACCGCGTCCTCCTCGAAGCCGCGCCGACCAAGGCGCGACAAGGGGAAGGTGACGGTCTTCAACTCCTCAGGAGTGAGCCGGTTCCTCTCGTCATACCACGCTGTTGTCACGACTCGCTCCAGCCGAAGTCCTCGATATGAATCTGATCCTGGGCCATCCCCGACGCCTTAAGCCGGGCGACCGTGTCCTGCACCATCTCCGACGGGCCGACCACGTAGGCCTCGTGCTTCGACCAGTCGCCGTGCCTGGCAATCACGTCAGGCAGGCTTCCGACCTCGCCGGAGTACCGCAGGTCGCTCGACGACACGCTCGGGATCACCGTCAGCCAGGGGTTCTGGACGGCGATCTTTTCCAGGTTGTCCAGGTCATACAGGCCGTCCGAGGTCCGAGCGCCGAAGAACAGGTGCACCTTCGGCGGTTCGGGCAGCGTGGTCAGCTGATCGATGATTGCCTTCAGCGGAGCCAGCCCGGTGCTGCCGGCCACGAACAGCAGATCCCGTCCGGATAGCGGCTTGCTCAGCGTGAGGACTCCGATCGGCGGCCCGATCCTGATCTTGGTATCCACGATCGAATCGCTGGCCAGCGACATGCTCACGTTGCCGCCGGGGATCACCTTCACGTGGAACTCGAGCAGGTGGTCCGGACGCGGCGCGTTCGCCATGGAGTAGTAGCGCCAGAGCTTGGGCCGGGCCGGCGTCTCGATCGACACCGACTGGCCAGGCGCGTACTCCACTGGCGATTCCGGCCGCACGAGCAGCACCGACACGTCGTAGGTCCGGCGTTCGCAGGACACGACGGTCGCGTCCCACCAGGGAGGACGCACGCGCTCGTCGGCACGCGCCGCCGAGATCATGATCGAGCCGATCAGATCGTAAGCCGTCCGCCAGTCGGCGGCCAGCTCGGGCGTCCAGGTGGGGCCCGAGAAGTGCTCCAAGGTCGACATGAGGCTGTCGCCCACCGCGTCGTAGTGCTCGATGACCGCACCGAACTTCCGGTGGTCACGACCAAGTCCTTCCAGGTAGACGGTTACCTCGGCAACCCTGTCGACCTGGGAGACGATCTTTACCAAAGCCTCGACGAAGTGGCCGCGTTGCGCCGCCATCGAGATAGGGAACAGATCCCGAACCTCCGGGTGCTTGATGAACAGATCCGAGTAAAAGAAGAGCGGTAATTCATCGCCATGCATCGCGACATGGGCGAAGTTCTCCCGCAGCCGGGCAACATCCAACGGTCCCGCCTCTCTCCGCTGTCGCCACCAGTTGACCGAATGACTGACCAGTTGACCGAATGACTGATTGAGCAGACACCTCTGGACCTCAGGGCATACTTAGCCCTCGGGTTCCGGCCAACGCTTGCATGCCAGATCCCATCAGAGGTTGCATGACAAATCTCATGCAAATTGCAATGCAAGACATCCGTCACCTGACGGAGTTTTAAGCATCACTCCCGTACCACCGGCCCGTCATGCGACGGGCCTCAAGAGCCCGGACAGGCCAGTTGACATGCAGCTATCCGGACGCGAACCTCGTGTGCACCGTCCGCCGAGGCCGGGAGAAGCTGCACTACCTCAACGCGGCGTCGGCGCCTGACGTGACAGCAGGTCGCTCAGGGCCGGGCCGAGTTCTGGGTAGCTGAACTCGAAGCCGGCCTTCAGCAACGCACTCGGCACGCACCGGCGTCCGGTCAGCGCCAGCGCGGGGTCGGACCGGAGCAGTGCCGACCCGGCGCGGAGCATCAGCTTCGGGGTCGGCGGAGCTGGCGGCCGGTGCAGCGCCCGCCGCAACTCGCTCATCAGCTCGGCGTTGGTCACCGGGTTCGGGCTGGTCGCGTGCACGACGCCGGCCAGCTGGTCGCTTTCCAGGCAGGCCTGGACGATCGCCTGGAAGTCGGCGACGTGCAGCCAGCTCACCCACTGCCTGCCCGTTCCGATCCGGCCGCCGAGGCCGAACCTGACCAGCGCGGTCAGCCGCTTCATCGCCGGCGTCCGCCCGTCCAGGACGACCGCGGTCCGCAAGATGATCTTCCTGTCGGCCTGAACGCCGGCCGCCGCCTCCTCCCACGGCCTGGCGACTCCTGGCATCTGGGGCGGCCCGACGGCCGGACGGGCGCTCTCGTCGAGCACGGCGTCGCCGGCGTCCCCGTAGATGGCCAGCGTGCTCATCTGGATCCAGACGGCAGGCCGCACACCGAGTTGGGCTGTGGCCTTGACCAGTGCGGTGGTGGGTTCGACCCGCGACCGGGTGAGCAGGTCCACGTTGGCCGGCGTCGGCGGACGATCGACCAGCGCGCCGGCCAGGTTAATCACTGAAGCTCAGGCCAGTTCGGCGCTCCAGTCCCCGACGGTCCGGCCGTCCCACTCGACCTGCCGGAACGCTGAACCTGGCTGCGGCGTGCGGGTCAGCACTACGAGGTCATAGCCTGCCCTGGCTAGATCGGCGCAGATCCGCCGCCCGAGTGCGCCGTTTCCGCCGGCTATGACGATCTTGGTGCTGACGGCGCTCACGGCCGGTCCAGCTCCTGGTCCAAATCCTGGTCCAGCTCCTGGTCCAGCTCCTGGTCCAGTTCCTGGTCCAGCTCAGCGGCGGCCGCTCGCATGACCGCCAGGTACCGGTGGTTCATGCGCTGCTGCATGATCCTGGCCACCGGGGCTCCGAGCCGCGCCAGCGGATGCTGTGGCCGGGAGAACGCCCGCACCTTGAACAGCAGCGAGGTTCCCTCCCGCACCAGGTGGAAGGCCTCCTCGCCCCGCTCGGGATGGGCGGGCAGGGTGCCGTAGGCGAAACCGCGGCGCTCGGGCTCCTCGGTCACGTAAACCACCCGGCCCGCGGCGATGGCGTAGCCGAAACCATCAGTGAGGCCGAATGACAACGCGAAGGTAAGCCCGGGCGACACCGGCTCGGCCGGCGCGATCGTCATTCCGCTGCCAAGCTGTACCTGCCAGCGGTTCAGGTCGGCGGCTAGGCGCTCGAACCTTTCTGAGGAAAACGGGCCCAGATCGGCTTGCCACTGATCGCGGTGATAGCCGGCCGGCATCTCGCCGTCCGTCGCGCCGTGCTCGGGGTAGGTGAGCTCAAGTTCGCTCTGCTCCGCGACCAGCCTGGCTAGCTCGCCCGCCGACGGCTTGCGTAATGAGAACACATTGCGCAGCCTAGCTCCGCCCGCCGCGATGACTTCCACCACCCCGAAATGGGTAGCCCAAGGCCGGGCCGGTGATCAGGACGAGCATCACGCCGATACCTGCCGCCGCGCGAACCGCAGACTTCAATGGCCGCTTCACCATGGCTACCCCTGGTTTCATACCCCGCGCGCATATTGTCCCACGCCAGCCCGGGTTCGGAACTTAACTCGCCGTCCGGATAATGATCGGATAGCCCACGACCTGGAGGGTTGCGCGTGATCAGCGTCGGCAAGCTGGAACCATCGGACCGAGAAGTCTGGGAGGAGCTCTTCCGCGGGTACATCACCTTCTACGAGCGGGACGAGCCGCAGGAGATGTACGACCGGGCCTGGCGGGAGTTTCAGGCCGATGACAAGATGCACGCTCTCGGCGCCCGGATCGACGGCCGGCTGGTCGGCATCACCCACTTCCTGTTCCACCTGAACACGTCCGGCCCCGATGTGTGTTACCTGCAGGACCTGTTCACGGCGTCGGGCGTGCGCGGTCAGGGCGTGGGCCGCGCGCTGATCGGCGCCGTCGAGGAGATAGCCAGGGCTCGCGGGTGCGGCCGGCTGTACTGGATGACCCACGAGACGAACACCACCGCCCGCCTGCTCTACGACAAGGTGGCGCAGAACAGCGGCTTCATCCGCTACCACATCCCGCTCACCTGAACCCGTCGGCGAACCCAGCACCGGTCGGCCCGGTACGCGGATCCACAGCAACTCCGGGCCAACGCCGCGGCACAAGTCAGCGGAACCGGACCACGACACCCGAGGCAACAGCAACTCCGGCCCCGACGCCGCTGCCTCAGCAACGGCTCCGGGCCAGCGATGTTGCGCGGATGCCGGTGGCTGGCACCGAGAGGGGCCAGCGCAGCCCATCCCCGCTCTTGATCACGGCGATTTAGCCGTGGGCGAGCCGAAAAGTCGGCGTGATCATGAAATGGATGCCTGAATGTCCGATTTTAGGTGGCGAGTTTTCGCCTGGTGATGAGTTTTCGGCGTATTTGACGGGTAAATCGCCGTGGAACGAAAACTCAACGTGATCATGATCCCGGATCATCAGGGATAGACGGACCGGGCCGGGCGGGACCAGGAACCGGGCCGGGGCGGGCGGGGCGGGCGCGGGTCAGCTGGCGCCTAGGGCGGTGCCGAGTTCGTCCATGTCCTGACGGAGAGCGAGCGCCGCGTTCCCCGTGATCTGCCCTTGTGACCGGTACTGATCGTAGATCTGGACGAGCTGGGAGTACTGCTGCTCGACTTGCACGGCGTTATCGCGCGGGGTGTTGAACAGCAGCTGATTGAACTGGTTGATCAGCTGCTGCCCGGCCTGGCTGCTCACCTGGCCGTCGGTGATGCCGGATTGCAGGGCAGAAACGAATGCGCCGGAAGCCTTGGCTATCGGCGGAGTCCCGCCACCGGGATGATCGGCTGGCGTGGTCGACGGGGTGACCGACGGACTCGGGGTCACCGACGGACTCGGGGTCACCGACGGGCTAGGCGTAACCGACGGCGAGGACTGCTGGCTCGGCTGACCGCTCGCGGCTGTGACCGGCGGGACCGTCTTGCCTACCGAACCGTCAGGTGCTCCGGTGACCAGCACGACCACGAGCGCGGCAAGCGCGGCGACCAGGCCCATCGTCAGCACGGTCTCCGAAGGCCGCCACGCCAGCGGCCCGCGCCGCATCGGTATCGGCACCGGCGAGCCCGACCCGCCCGCCGCCCCTGACCCGCCCACCCCCGAACCAGACGACGACGCGGGCGACGACGACGGACCAGACACCGCAGCACTGCTCGGCACCGCTTCAAGCACGGCGGTCTGGTCCGGCGCGAGAACAGCGGCCAGCGCCGCTCGCGCGCCCACTGCCCCGATCGGACGGTCACCCGGATCCTTGGCCAGCAGCGAACCGGCAATCTCATCGATCTTGGCGGACAGCCCGGGACGGCGTGCGGACGGCGGACCAGGATCGTCGTGCACGTGGCGGTAGGCCACGCCGACCTCAGAGTCGGCTGAGAACGGCTGCTCGCCGGTCAGCATCTCGAATAGCACGCAGCCCAGCGAGTAGAGATCGGACTGCGGCCCGACCGGCTGGCCCGATGCCTGCTCGGGTGACAGGTACGCGGCGGTGCCCAGCACGCCGTGCGTCCGCGTACCGCCGACCGGGTAGTCGGTCCTGGCGATCCCGAAGTCGAGTACCTTCACCTCGCGGCCGGACAGCACGATATTGGCGGGCTTTATGTCGCGATGAACGATGCCAGCCGCGTGGGCCGCTTCCAGAGCTTCGCAGACCGCGGTGGCGACGCGAACGGCCTCGGCTGGCGGCAGCGCACCGCCGTCGTCGAGCACCTGTCGCAGCGTGCGCCCCGAGACGAGTTCCATGACGATGTAGGGCGTCTTGTCGTCGATCCCGCGGTCGTACACCGCGACGACCCGCGAACTGCTCAGCGCGGCGACGTTCCTGGCTTCCCGGTTGAATCGGGCCAGGAAACCGGCGTCATTGGCATATTCGGGATTGAGTACCTTAACCGCAACGTCTCGCCCGAGTACATCGTCGGTGGCTCGCCATACCGTCGCCATGCCGCCGGTGCCGAGTATTTCCCGAAGCGTGTACCGGCCGCCGAGTATCTGCGTGCCAGTCGGCGCCATAGCTTTAGTCATACAGCATCTCTGGCCAGAAATGGGGCTCGCAAGCCGCACCCGCTCCAGTCGCAGCGCCCCTTCTGCCGTCACCGGGCCGGGACTGCGGGGTACCGCCCAAGGGCACGCGAGGCTGTCGGATGCGTCACAGTTGCCGCTCCGAGGCGTTCCGGTTCGTTCACCATCAGTGACCAAATGGACTCAGCAGTCTCCTGAGCAGCCCAAAGTCACGCGCGTAACATGATCAGGTTCGGCTTGATTGGAGGTACTTAACGACCTTCCGCGCCGGTCATGGCACCCTGGGATCTGTACCAAGCCCATGGAGAAAGGAGCAAGGTACGTGCGAAAGTACCTTTATCTCGCAATGGCGGCCGCCTCGGTCTCCGTCCTGGCGGCACCGGTCGTCGCCAGCGCCGCCCCAACCGCTGCCCACCACGTCCTGACCGTCGGCAAGGCCCGTGGGAACGCGGTCAAGGTCGGCGCCAAGCTGAGAGCCAGCCTGGCGAAGGGCACCAAAGCGACATTCGCACTCAACGGGATGAAGCTGACCTGCAAGTCGTCGAGCTTCACCGGCGTGGTGGTCAAGAACCCGACGGCACCGGGAAAGGCCCTCGAGTCGGTCACCGCTCAGACGGTCGCCAAATGCACGACGAGCGTTTCTGGCATCACGATCAAGAGCGTGAAGGCGAACAACCTGCCCTACAACTCGACGGTCAGCGACAAGAAGGGGGACCCGGTGACAGTCGCTGGCCGCACCAAGACCAAGCCGATCTCGCTGACCTCGGTCGGAAGCCTGGGCACGACCACGATCTCCTGCACTTATACGGCTAAGTCGATTGCGGGCGCGGCCTCCAACAAGGGCAATACCATCACGATCACGAACCAGAAGTTCACGCTGGTCAAGAACTCGAACGCATTCTGCCCCCAGGGCACGGCCAAGTTCACGGCCAAGTTCGGGCCGGTCAAGGACACCAGCGTCAAGGGCAGCCCGGCGGTGTTCGTCAACTAAACCCGCTTAGTTCCCGCTAGGCCAGTCAAGCGGCCCGGCACCGGTTCCCGCGCAGTGCTCACCCGGGGGGGCGACCCCCGGACCCCGCGGATATCCGGTGCCGGGCCGTTGCCATGTTCGGGCGGCAAACAAACCCCAAAATGCTTTTCATATCTGAACAACTTTGCGCGAGTCGGCGCGTGCGCGCCGCGTCATTGGAAAGGGGTGACGCAGATCGGGGGAATCAAAAGACCAGCATGAAGACGGGGGAAGTTCATGCACCGCAAGCTCGACATCCTGGCCGAAAAAGGCTATGTCATTCTGCGCGACCGGCCCGGGCCGATGATCCCGGCTATCGAGTGGGAGTCGCTCACCTACATGGACTGGAAGAGCGGCGGTGACACCAACTTCGCCCCGCTGGCGTCGGCCTTCGGCGAGATGGAGTGCCGGGGGTTCTGGGATCACGGCAAGGCCGACAAGGACGGGATCTGGACGACCAACCGCGAACTGGCTCCCAGCCTCGTCAAGTACGTCGAGGAGATCGGCTGTAATTACGGCCGGGTTCGCGTCATCAAGCTCAACCCGAGCGACGAGGCCACGGCCAGGCGCCAGCTGCATCGAGATGACAACAACCGGCTGAACCCGGAGGGCTCCGGCTGGGTGGTCAGGTCCTGGCTCGAGCTCGACGACGCGGCCGGCGAGTCCACCTTCATCCTGCGCGAAGACTCCGACGATCCGTCCACCGAGACCCTGATCAAGCTGCATCCCGGTATGCAACTGCTGATCGACACCGAGCGTCTGTTCCACGTCGTGCACCATCCGGGCCCGCGTCCGCGCTACGCGCTGATCACCTCCTGGGAGACCAGCGCCGAGCTGGAGCGCTGGGTCAACCGCGAGATGCTGCCCGAGCGTCAGCTCACCGGGATGCAGTCCTAGCCCAGCCGGAGCGATTCGCCTGGCTGTCTCTAGGTCGCACGTCCTAGCGTCCGGTTAGCTTCTAGTCGCTGACCAGCCAGGCGAGTCGCTCGATGGGGAAGCCCGGGCTGCGGTGGTTGTCACGGCCGAACATGGTGCGGCCCGCCACGAGCGCGTTGAGCACGGCCTCCTCGACGCCCTGGACGACGGCCTCGAACAGCGGATCGAGCCGTCCCCACGGGACGAACTCGATGCTGGGCAGCCGGTCCTCCCCACCCTGAGCGTCGATGGCGCTGTCGAGCATCCCGACGTTGGTCGTCGAGAACGCCAGGAACAGATCGCCTGAGAAGTGGCTGCCGCTGGTCCCGGTGCGGGCGAGGCCAAGCGGAACCCGCCGGGCCAGCGCTTTGCACTGCCCAGGCAGCAGCGGCGCGTCGGTCGCCACGATGACGATGACCGAGCCCGAGCCGGCCGGCGCGAACCAGTCGGAGTTTTCCATCGGGTTGTCATCGGCGAATTCCTCGCCCAGCCGGCGGCCAGCGACCACCAGCTCGCCTCGGCGGCCGAAGTTGGCCTGGACGAGAGCGCCGACGGTATAACGTCGTGAGCCGATCGCGACCCGGCGCGATGCGGTGCCGGTGCCGCCCTTGAAGCCGTAGCAGTTCATGCCGGTGCCGCCGCCGACCGAACCCTCGGCCAGCGGTCCGGTGCGAGCGGCCTCAAGCGCCCGCATCGCCGTCTGCGGCGTGACGTGCAGGCCGTTGGTGTCGTTGAGATAGCCGTCCCAGGTCTCGGCGACCACAGGAAGGTGCCACCGGCTGGCCAGCCCCGAATTGCCTTTGATCGCCCAGTCGATGATCCCGGCGTGGACCGGCCCGATCGCATGCGTGTTCGTCAGGCCGATCGGCAGGCTCAGCGCGCCGGCCTCGTCGAGCCAGGCGACGCCGGTCATTTCGCCGTTGCCGTTGAGCGCGTACCAGCCGGCTGGGCAGGTCCGGCCAACGTGTGCCCGGCCGAGCGGCAGGATCGCGGTGACGCCGGTGCGCACCGGTCCCTGGCCGGGCACCAGCGGGCCAGAGCCGCTGATCAGCGTCTCGTAGCCGACCTCCACGCCGGCCACGTCGGTGATGGCGTTCCACCGGCCGGGCTCCCCTGGCAGCGCGATCCCCAGTTCGCGAGCACGCAAAAGAGACCTCCTAGGTGAACGCATTTACCGGGAGTCTTCCCGTTCCGGGCCGAACTAAGACGACATCTACCGGATGAGCGCGCTGCTACGCCAGGCCGGCGATCAGGTTGATGGCGGCCGCGAGGATGACGGTCCCGAACAGGTAGGAGAGCAGCGCGTGGCGCAACGCGGCAGCCCGCAGGGCGGTCGAGCGGAGCGAGGTGTCCGACACCTGGAAGGTCATGCCGATCGTGATCGCGAGGTAGCAGAAGTCCTTATAGACCGGCGGTTCGGTCTGGTTGAAGTCGACGCCGCCTTGCGGCGGGCCGTAGTACAGCACCGCGTAGCGCAGCGCGAAGATCGTGTGCACGGTGAACCAGGAGATCGCGATGCTCAGCAGCGCTAGCCCGGCGAGCAGATCGGCCGTCTCCTTGTTCGCGTTGTGGGCGTTGACCAGTATGACGCCTATGCTCGCCAGGCTCGCTACCGCCGCACTGAGCGTCAGCACGTCGCTGATCGCGCGATTCGGGTCTTCGGCCCTGGCCTTGTCCGCGGTCCGAGCCGCATCCATCGGCCAGATGACGGCCCACGTGGTGAGGCAGTACACCAAGGCGGCCGTGTCCCAGCCAACCGTCAGCGCGGAGGCCCATCTCACGAACACCCCTACAGCTATCCCCGCAACCACGCCGAGACCGGCGGCTACCCCGAGGCGCCCTATTGTGGACATTTCGGGCATTGGCCAGGACCGTTTCTGGTCAGATCGCACGGAAAAGAAATGTACAGCGGTCTAGCCCCCGGCTACCTTGGGCACGCCAATGGGAGGTAGAGATGGAGCAGATCAGCAAGAAGCTCATGAGCTGGGCGTCGGTACTCGATGAGGGCACACTAGAGCAGGCCAAGCGTACCGCCGAAATGCCTTTCATCTATCCGCACCTAGCGCTGATGCCGGATGCGCACCTTGGTAAAGGCGCGACGGTTGGCTCCGTAATACCTACCCTGCGAGCGATAATCCCGGCGGCCGTCGGCGTGGACATCGGCTGCGGAATGATCGCCGTCCGTACTCAGCTGACCGCAGAGGACGTGCGCGGTCAAGGTGACCTTTCTGTGCTGCGGGAGGCGATCGAGCGCGCGGTCCCGTTGTCGGCCGGCGTCTACAACACGTCCGTCTACGATGGCGAGACGCAGGGCCGGATCGAGGCGCTGGAGCGGCGCCAGGCCGCGGACAGCGCGGACAAGATCGCGTCCAACTGGCGGCTGCAGCTCGGAACCCTCGGATCGGGCAACCACTTCATTGAGGTCAGCCTCGATGAGGCCGATCAGGTCTGGCTTTTCCTGCACTCGGGTTCGCGCGGAGTCGGTAACAAGATCGCGCAGCGGCACATCAAGGTCGCGAGCGAACTGGCGGCCAAGTACTGGATCGTGCTGCCCGACCCTGACCTGGCCTATCTCGCCGAGGGAACCGACGAGTTCTGGTCCTACATCAGGGAACTGCGCTGGGCGCAGCACTTCGCGCTGCTCAACCGCGAGGAGATGATGCACCGTGTCATCGACTGCGTGCAGGAGTGGATCGGCGAAGCGGTCCAGGCGACGAAGACGGTGAACACGCACCACAACTACACCGCTAAGGAAACGCATTTCGGCAAGGAGGTCTGGCTGTCACGCAAGGGCGCGATCGACGCGTCGGCTGGAACTCCAGGCTTGATTCCAGGTTCGATGGGAACCCGCTCCTACGTGGTGACCGGCAAGGGCAACCGCCTGGCGCTGAACTCCTCCCCGCACGGAGCCGGCCGCCAGCACAGCCGGACCAAGGCCAGGAAGCTGTACAGCCTGGAAGAGCTGGAGGTCGCGATGAAGGGCATCGAGTGGCGGCACACCGACGCCTTTCTGGACGAGATCCCGGCCGCCTACAAGGACATCGACGTGGTCATGGAAGACGCCAAGGACCTGGTCGAGATCGACCACACCCTCCGCCAGATCGTCAACGTCAAGGGCGACTAGTCAGTAAGGGAGAGCAGCCGGCCGGCGAGGTGCCGAGCGACCTCGGCTCCGCCGGGCTGGCTGCCCTCGCTGAGCACGTGCAGGATGACGTGGTCGGCACCGGCTTGCAGGCGCTGCTGGATCCGCGCGCTGATGGTGTCGGCATCTCCCCAGATGATCAGGTCGTCGACCAGCGTGTCGGTGAGTTCGGCGACGTCGGTGCCGGTGAAGCCCATCCGGGTAAAGCTCGCGGCATAACCGGGCAGACTTGCCAGGAACCGCAACGGGCGGCGGGCCGTGTTCCTGGCCCGGACCGGGTCGGTGTCGGCCACCAGCATCTGGTCGACTACCAGCGAGCAGTGCCCGCCGAGGGTCTGCCGCGCTGCGGCTATGTATTCGGGGGTGACCAGCAGCAGGATGGCTCCCGCGCAGCGGTCGCGGGCAAGCCGGAGCTTGCGGGGACCGAGTGCGGCGAGCAGCCGCCGCCGCGCCGGCAGGGGCGGTTCCGCCTGGTCGAGCTGGTCTAGGTAGCGGTTCAGCGCGGGAAGTGACTTCGGTTGCTGTGGCCCTCCCAGGCCGACCACCAGGCGGCCAGGTGCGGTCTGCTCAAGGTCCGCCCAGAGCCGACTGACCGAGTCCGGCGAGTACACGTCCGCTGAGATGATGGCCGCCCCGGCCCGGACCTTTTCCGTGGCCTGGACAATGTCCGCGAGCCGGCCGAGGTCGTCGATCTGGCCGCCGGGCAGCCAGATCGCCGAGTATCCCAGCGCCTCGAGCTCAGCGGCCTCTCCAGGGTAATTGCCCGTCACATTCAGCGCCACGCCAACCAATCCCAGGCCCAGCTTGTCCATCCGGCCACCTCCCGGTTTCAGCCGTACCCGCCGGGAGGCTGCTAAACGGAGGGACTGTAAATACCACTTGACAGACCCGATCGAATGGGATCGTGAGTCCCCGCAAGGTCCACGCCGACCAGGTCGACATCGACACACCGCTCGTCCGCGAGCTGGTGTCCGCGCAGTTCCCGCAGTGGGCCGCGTTGCCGCTGGAGCCGGTCGGCTCCAGCGGATTGGTGAACGCGATCTACCGCCTCGGCACTGACCTGTCCGTACGGCTGCCGCTCCGGCCCGCGAGCACCGACGAAGTCCGAAGGGAGCAGGCGAAACTCGCGGCACTCGCGCCGTTCCTGCCTGTAGCCATCCCTTCTGTCGAGGCGATCGGCTCACCCACCGACGCGTTCCCGGGCGAGTGGTCCGTCCACCGCTGGCTCACCGGTACGAACCCCTCCCCCGACGCGCTCGCCGACCCACGCGGGCTGGCGACGGACCTCGCGGCGTTCGTCGGTGCGTTCCGGCGGATCGACCTGCCAGACCGGCCGCCGGCGTATCCGGGCGAGCGCCGGACGCGAGCTTCGATGGTCTCGATGGACTCCGCGACGCGGAAGGCGATCAGCGAGCTAGCCGGCCTGATCGACACTCGCGCGGCGCTGGCGTCGTGGGAGGAGTCGCTCGCGGCGCCATACGACGGACGCGAGGTGTGGGTGCACTCGGACCTGAAGCCGAACAACTTGCTCGTATCGGCGCAGGGCCGGCTGACCGCGGTGATCGACTTCGAGACGTGCGGTGCCGGCGATCCGGCGTGCGACCTGTTCCCCGCGTGGTACCTGCTGCCCGGATGCGTCCGCGACGAGTTCCGTGCGGCGCTGGACGTGGACGACGCGACGTGGCTCCGCGGACGCGGGCGCGTGCTGTCCCAGGCCCTGGGCTACCTGCGGGACTACAGGGACACCAACCCGGCGCTCGCGGACTGCGCGCGGCACGCCATCGCCGAGGTGCTCGCAGCTTCTCCGTGAGCTGTCTGCACGCCGAGGTGCAGGATCCCCAGGCACCGACATCGTTCCAGGTCAGCTGTTTGCGATCCTCGTCCAGTCGCCGGCGGAGATAGGCCCTGAGTAACTCAGCGCCGATTTCTTGCCGGTCGAGGAGATCACGTCCGGGTCGCCGAACGGATAGGACAGGTCGAAGAAGTTCGCCGCTGGTGCCGTCACGGTGGCCGACAGCTTGCTGCTCAGCGACGGCACCAGGTAGGTCGGGACCAACCCGTCGAGATTGGGCAGGCTGAGGCTCCCGGTCGTTTGCGGCGCCAGCTTGACGGTCGAGGTGCGGCAGTGCCGGCCCGGGGGGACGACCCCCCGGATTCTCCCGCAGAGCCGGGCGTCGACGAAGTACGCCTCGGGTACCGAGGAAGTGTTGGTCACGGTCACGCTGGCCTGGGCCGCGGTGCCGGCCGGAAGCTGAGTGCCCGCCGAGGTCGGCAGGCCGTTTTCCGTGGCGGTCGGTGCCAGGTCGTCGGTGTTGATACTGAACGGCTGGAGTGCCGCCGTCCCCGACACCGAGTTGTAGAAGTCGATGATCAGCGTCCACCTGCCAGCGGCCGGTTTCATGACGTGGAGCCCGGCGCCCGATGTGGGCACGAATTCTGAGCGGCCAACCGAGTTGGTCTCGAACAGTGTGTTGTTCGCGGTCGACTCGGCAACTCCGGCCGGGTCCACCAGTTCGGCCAGCAGGGTGTTGCTCGAATCGAAGCTGCTGATCACGGCGTTAAGCTCCGGCAGCCCAGGACCGACCTTCATCTGGTAATAGAAGGCCTGGCCGGTGTTGGCACCGCGGCCGTTGCCGCCGGTCAGCGTGGGCTCGAGCGACGAGTCCACGGGCAGCAGGGTCCGCAGCGTGACCGGGATCGTGGTCACCTTGGTGAACGCCGGCTCGCTGGCCGTGCTGGTCAGCACGATCGACCCGGCATTATCGCCCGGGGTCGGGGAGGTGGTCGGCGTGAAGGTGAAACTGCTCGACGCCCCCGGGGCCAGCGTGACCGAAGATTTGGAGAGCGTGCCGAACGTTCGCCAGGTCGAGGTTTCCGCGATGAACGACGCCGACAGCGTGGCGGGATTGCCCACCGGCTGAGCGGTGACGAGCGCGGACCAACTACCGGCGGCAGGGTTGGCCACCTGGGCGTCCCCGTAGTTACCGACGCCCTGGGGCAAGTTGTACTCGGCCAGGTCTCCGTTGGGCGCGATCAGGCTGATGTTGACCGCGCCCTTCAGTGCGACGGCAACATTCAGCCTGGCCTGCCCGGGAGCTACCCTGAATTTCACCGTCACCCCTTCGTAGTTCGTGTCCCTGGTGAAGGTCAAGGTATGAGTGCGAACAATGAGGGCAGGACCTAGCTCGCGGCTCGACAGGTTCACCGTGACGCTGCCAGAACCGTCGTTGGTGAGGGTCTCGGCGAAGCGCTCGTCGGTCGAGCCGGGATCAACGGCATTGAACTGGGTCGAGCTTTCCAGAACCGCGTGTCCGGCCTTCGCCTGAGTCGGGTCCGGGAAGGACCTGGCCGCGAGCACGGCCGCGTAGGCGTCGACCAGGCCGGCGCCCTGCTGCTCGGCCGGAGCGCTGATGTCCTGAGCGGTGGAGACGATGATCCGCTTGATCACCGCCGGGGTCGGCCGGTGACCATGATGCGCTTGCTGGTACGCCTGGATCACCAGGGCGGCGACTCCGGCGGTCAGCGGCGCCGACTCGCTGGTGCCGCCAGTCAGCTCCACCGACGCCGGCTTGTTGGCGAAGTTCGTGCACGAACCGAACAGCTTCGGCTTGGGCGTGCAGAGCGCCCAGTTCAGGTCGCCGGGAGCGACCACGTCTACGGTACGACCGGTCTGGCTGAAGCCGGCCGAACTGAGCCCGCTGATGTTGTTGTCGATCCAGCCCTTGACGCCGCGGGCGGCGATGCCGCCGATCCCGGTCTGCGCGTAGGCGCGGTAGGTGGTTGAGGCACCGACCGAGATGACGTTCGGGTCGGTGGCGGGCGAGCCGATCGTGTTGGTCACGCCGGCATCGCCGGAGGAGACCGTCACGGTGACCCCGGCCTTGACGGCCGCGTCGTCGGCCTCCTTGGTGAGGTCCAGGCTGGCGGTGTCCGGGAACACGTTGCTGCCGAAGGACTCGTTGATGACGTTGACGTGGTCGGTGCTCACCGCGTAGTTGATCGCCTCCAGGAACACCGAGTTGAAGGCGACATTCGACGAGCCGAACACATTCAGGCCCACCAGGCTCGCGCCCGGCGCCACGCCGAGAATCCGGATCCGGCACGGAACCGACAAGCCGGCCCCATAGCCCTGCACGTTGTAGACGTGACGCCCCTGAGCCGCGATCGAACTCGCGTCCAGGAAGGCCTCGCCGCCACCCGTCGGCGCGCTCGTACCGGTGCCGCTGAAGTCCTGGTTGTCGACAAAGACGTGCTTGCCATTAGCCCGGATGAAATCCGGGTTATTCGGGTCGGCGCCGTCGGCGATATAGGCGACCTTGACACCGGCGCCGGTGTAGCCGAGCGCCTGGGCCGACGGACCCTTGCCGGACTGGGTCGCGGCGTGAATCGCCTCGATGGCCTCAGGATCAAGCTGCACCGCGTTCTTCGTCGGGCAAGCATTCGGCAGCGGCTTCAGGCCAGCGGCCGCCTTGGCGGGCTTGACCAGCGGAGCCGATGGCGCGAGCGGGATCGGGCGGTCAGGGGTCACCTCGGCTACGGCCGGATCGGCGGACAGGCGCTTCGCCTCGCCGGCCGACACGGTCGCCGCGACGGCGTTGACCAGCGAGATGCTCTTCACGCCAACCGCATGCGTTGCCTTGAGGTCGGCCAGCACGCCGACTTGCGAGGCACGAGCGGCGGCGCCCCGCCGGGCCGAGTTGGCGGGGGTGTCGGGAAGACCACGCAGCTGGTCCCTGAACACGACGATCACCTTGTCCGTCACGTTTCGCGACAGCGCCTTCGCGAGCGCCGAGGTCAGCGGCGGCAGGCCGCGCGGTGCACTGCGCACCTGACTCTGGACGGCCATTCCGCCGGCCTGTGCGGCCGCGGGAATCGCGAGCAACAAGGCGGAGACAGCTATTGGTGCGTTGAGCAGCGCGCGCCGGTATCTCATCTGACCCTCGTCTCACCCGGTGCCTTTATTCGCATCAATACTGACGTATCGGCGTATTAATGGCTACCTCGACTAAAGATTAATTGACAGACCATCATGAGCCGCTGGCAGATCTGCCTCGTCGAGGTGACTCAGCATGTCGCTCGACATGTGCGTGAGGATGAGCTGACGGGTTTCCAGTTCTGCCCGGTGCGCGCTTAGCGTCGCGTAATCCAGGTGGTAACGGACTGGTTTGCTGAATGTGTAGGCCTCGGCGGCGAAGAGGTCCGTGTCACGGGCGGCGTGGACCAGAGCGGGTGTCCACTGGGTGTCCCCCGAGTAGCCGAAGCTCGCGTCGCCAAGCTCGACCCGCACGGCCAGCGACGGCGCGCCGCTGGCGTGCTCGACCTCCCAGCCGCGCACCGTCGCCGCACCGACCGGCTGAGGCGACCCGTCCGGCGTGAGCTCGCGGACCTCAACCTGGAACTTGCGCCGCACCTGACTCGAACCGGGAAACAGAACCTCCATCGCCTGGACCAGCCGGTCCTGGGTTCCCGGCGGACCCGCTACCAGCAACGGCTGGGTCCGGCCGGAGAACTGGCCGTCCAGGATGAGAAACGGCAGCCCGCCGAAGTGATCGCCGTGCAGGTGGCTGATCACCACGGCACTCACCAGGCTCGGATCCAATCCCAGAGCCTTGAGCCCGAGGACGCTGGTGGCGCCGCAGTCCACCAGCATGAACTGGTCATCGCCCGACAGGCCGATGCAGGTCTGGCGCCGGCCGCCGCTGCCGAACGCGTCGCCGCTGCCGACGAAGGCGACTCGGGTCACGGCGCCCCGATGGTGTAGGCGTAGTGGAATGCGGCCAGGTTGGTCAATGCCGGAAGGAAGTTCTCGGTGCCCAGGCCGCCGAATACGGGGTCGTAGGCGAAGGAGCCCGGGTCGAACGAGACGGCGGAGATATAGATCGTCCCCGACACGACCGTGCCCGGAGCGCCCTTGGGGTCGATGCGCACTCGGATCGTGACCGTCTGACCGGCCTTAACTAGCCGAGGAAATACGGCGTACTTCTTGTTGGTGCTCTTCCGCCACAAGTCTCCGGTCGGTGAGCTGACCGTCGGGTCAAGCGGAGCGGTCAGGGCTCGCATGGTGACGTGGGCTCGGACCGGCACCGATGGCCTATTGCCGTCCGGGCCGAACCGGTAGGGCGTCGCTACCCAGTCGCCGGCCGGAATGCTCGGCGCCGAGAACGTCGCGGTCGAGGTCTTGCCGGTCGAGGAGATGATGTCCGGGTCGCCGAAGGTCCAGGACAGGTCGAAGAAGTTCCGCACCGACGAGGTCACCTTGGCCGACAGGCGGGTCGTCTGCGTTGGCACAAGATAGAGAGGCACATGGCCGTTGAGATCCGGCAGCGATAGCTTCGAGGCTGCCTGCGGAGCGAGCGTGAGCCAGACGTGACCGGCGCGTCTGGCGTCAACGAAGTACTGCTGCGAGGCCGGGGAGTTGTTGGTGATCCTCAACTCGGCGGTGACCGGCTTGCCGGCGGGCAATTTCGTGCGCGCCGAGGTCGGCAGCCCGGTCTGGGTAGCCCGGGTGGCGTGGTCGTCGATGGACACCTGGAACGGAGTGGCGGCCGCCTGGCCAGATACGGGATTGACGAAATCGACGATCAGCGTCCACTTCCCGGCGCCCGGCCGGGTGACGTGGAGCCTAAGGCCCGGCCATCGGACCACCTTCGTCTGCCCGGCTGGGAACGTGTGGACCAGCAGATTGTCGGCGGCCGACTCGGCCAGTCCGGTGGGGCTGACCAGCACGGCCGACATGGGGTCGGACCGCTTATCGGTGATCGTGGCGTTGAGAGCGGGTGTGCCGGGCCGGACGTTGATCTCGTAGTAGGCGGCCTGCCCGTTGTTCGGGCCCCGGCCGTTGCCGCCGGTCAGCGTTCCCTTGAACTTGATCGACGTGGTGGCCAGCGCGCGCAGCGTCACCGGGATCGTGGACTGGCTGGCGCCCCCGCGTGGCGGCGATCCCGCCGAGGTGCGCAGGACGATCGCCCCTGACCGGTCTCCGGGCGCCGACGGGGTCCTGGCCGTCAGCGAGAAGCGGCGGGACGCTCCCTGCGCCAAGGTCAGCGAGCGGACCGAGAGCTTGCCGAAGGACCGCCAGGTCGCGGTCTGGACGAGGAAATGCGCCGGAAGGGTGTTGCTGGGGGGGAACACTCCGGGGATCACCGTGATGATCGCGGTCCACGTGCCCTTCTCCGGGTTGGCGACCTGCGCGTTGCCGAGGTTGCTCACCCCCTGGGGCAGGTTGTACTCGGCCAGGTCGCCGTCGGGTGCGATCAGGCTGATGTTGGCGAGGCCATTGACGGCCAGCGACACGCTTAGCCTGGCCTTGCCTCCGGCGACGTGGAATCGCACCCTGACCGGCCTGAGGTCAAGGTTCACGTGCACCGTCTTCGACTCGACCGTGGCGTAGCCCGACAGCGTCCGCCCGGACAGGTGCACGGTGACCGGGCCCTGGCCGGTGTTGGTCAGCGTCTCGGTGAAGCGCTCGCGGGCGGACCGGCGGCCAACCGCGTTGAACTGGGTCGTGCTCGCCAGCACCGCGTGCCCGGTCTTGACTCCAGGCGCGGCCCGGTACGACCGCGCCGCCAGCACGGCCTGGTAGGCATCGATCATCCCCGCGCCCTGCTGCTCGGCCGGTGCGTCGATGTCCTGCGCGGTCGAGACGATGATCCGCTTGATCAGAGCCGGGGTGGGCCGCTGCCCGTGGTGCCCCTGCTCGTAGGCCTGGATCACCAGGGCCGCGACGCCGGCGGTGAGCGGCGCGGACTCGCTCGTCCCGCCTTCCAGCTCGATCGGGCGCCGATGGTCGTTGAAGTCCTGGCATCCGAAGAACAGCTCGGGTTTGGGCGTGCACAGCGCCCAGTTCAGGTCGCCGGGCGCGACTACGTCGACGGTCTTGCCCGTCTGGGTAAAGCCACCCGAGCTGAGCCCGCTGATGTTGTTGTCGATCCAGCCCTTCGCGCCGGGCGCGAAGGTGTCTACCAGGCCAGTCTGGGCGTAGCTGCGATAGGTAGTGGTGGCTCCGACCGAGATGACGCGGGGGTCGGAGGCCGGCGACTCGATCGTGTTGGTGACCCCCGAGTCGCCCGAGGAGACCGTGACGGTCACTCCGGCCTTGACCGCGGCGTCGTTGGCCAACTCGATCAGGTCGGTGCTGATGATGTCGGGGAATTTGTTGAGTCCGAACGACTCGTTGATGACGTCGACGTGGTCCTTGGTTACCGCGTAGTCGATGGCCTCCAGGAGCACCGAGTTGAACACCGTGAACGCGGAACCGACGAAGTCCAGGCCGACCAGGCTCGCGCCCGGTGCCACGCCCAGGATCCTGATCCGGCACGGGACGGTCAGCTTGGCCAGGTAACCAGATACGTCGTAGACGTGCCGGCCCTGGGCCGCGATCGAGCTCGCGTCAAGGAACGCCTCGCTGCCATCGGTTGGGGCGTTCTTCCCAGTGCCGCTGAAGTCCTGCTTGTCGACGAAGACGTGCTTGCCGTTGGCGCGGATGAAGTCCGGGTTGTTGGTGTCGATGCCGTCCGCGATGTAGGCGACCTTGACCCCGGCGCCGGTATAGCCAAGCGCTTGCGCCGAAGCGCCCTTGCCCGACTGAGTCGCGGCATGGATGACCTCGACCGCTTCGGGGTTGAGCTGCACGGCGTTCTTGCTGGTCGGGCAGGCACCGGGAAGCGGCTTGATCGCTCGCGTCGCGTCGGGCGTGTCCGCAGTCGGCTTCGGCGTGGGCGAGCCGTAGGGGATCCGGCGGTCGGGCACTACTTCGGCGACGGCCGGGTCGGCGGCCAGGCGACCGGCCACGGCCGGGGATACGGTCGCGGCAACCGCGTTGACCAGCGAGATGCTTGTGATGGCGCGCGCGTGAGCGGCAGCCAGCTCGTCGAGCACGCCGCGCTGGGATGCAGCCACCGCCGCGCTGCGCCTGGCCGCGCCGGCGGGGGTATCGGGAACCCCAGCGAACTGGCTTCTGAGCACGACGATTACCTTGTCGCTGCCGGATCGAGCTGCCGCCGCCTGCGACCCGTCGCTAGCCTGCGCCGCTGCGGGAAGTGTCAGGAGCACGCTCACGGCCAGTGCCGCCACACGCCAGTTGTTCATCGAGCCTTCCCCGTGATGGCTGGACTACTTTATGGACCCACCAATAGTGACGCATGCGCATATCAGGCTACGTATCCCTAGGTTCATGGCGCACTCCAGGAATGGTTCTGCTCCGGTGCGTTACTGTTCGCTGCATGGCTGGGGCTAGCGAGCGGCATCGGCCGCAGGAAGCCAGCGGCGCGGAGGTATTCCATACGCGGCTGGTGCGGTCCGGGTTCCTCGAGTACGACCGGGTGATCTTCTTCAGCGACGCCGTGTTCGCGATCGCGATCACCTTGCTGGCCGTCAACCTGCGAGTACCTGACATCGCCAACCTCGATGTCGGGCGAATACTCAGCCAGACCCACACGATCTCGGCCATCAGCGGGTTCGCGGTCAGCTTCGCCGTGATCGCGTTCTTCTGGGTCGGGCATCACTCGACGTTCCGGTACATCGTCGCGCTCGACCGCAGGATGATCGCGCTGAACTTGCTGTTCCTCGGGACGATCGCGTTCCTGCCCTATCCGACCGACGTTCTGAGCCAGTCGAACGCGCAGACGGCGGGGGTCATCTTCTACGCCATCTGCTGCGCGGCCGCCGGGCTCGCCGAATCCGGCATCTGGCTCTACGCCACCTATTCAAACCGGGGCCTCGTCTCCGATTCCGCCGAGCCGATCCGCCTCTTCGTGCTGCTACGTACCCTGCGGATTCCCGCCGTATTTGTGCTGTCGATCCCGATCGCACTGATCAACGGCCGGGCGGCGATGTACTTCTGGTTCCTGATCTGGATTTCCGGTGCGGTGATCAACCGGTTCACCCCGGCGTCGGTAGCCGCCGAAGAAGCCGACGAGCCGGAGGAAACTGCCTGAGCGGCGAAGCCGCGAATGACCAGAAAACACTGAGCGGCGAAGCCGCGAATGACCAGAAAATACCGACCAATCTCCGAATGGCCAGGGCCGCCTGGGGTAGCTGCGGCTCATGTCACAGCTGGCCACTCCGCCCAGCCGCCGGGCGAAGCTGATCGAGGCCGCTCAGGAGAGCTGGGTTTCCGCCCTGACCGACCTGGGCGGACGCAACACGCTGCTCTACTACAAGGACCGGCGCTCAGGGACGCTTGATCTCACCGCCGCCGATCCGGCCGCCGTCGAGCACTTCATCACCGCCGGGTCGATCCGGCTCACCAAGTTGTTCCGCGACGTCGACGCCAGGGCCGACGCGATCCGCCGGGTCCAGGTGATCTACCGCAAGGCCAAGGAACTGCTCGAAGAGCGCGGCATCAGGGCCGGCTACCTGGCCACCGGGATGGCCCGCTGGGACGAGTTGTTCCTGCTGCCGGCCGCGCCGGTGCAGCTGCGCGGGCTGACGATCCAGCCGACCAGAGCCAGGCACGACGACTTCGAGCTGGTACTCGACGAGGAGTCCGAGGTCAACCCGGTCCTGCTGCACAAGCTGGCCAGCATCTACGGCGCTGCCACCGACAAGCTGGCCGACCAGTTTAGGCAAGCACCGGCAGAGCAGTTGTACGCGGGCCTGCGGCAAGCGGCCAGCGCGGCCGAGGTGCCCGGCTTCGACATCGCGGACCGCATGGTGATCGGCACGTTCACCTACGCCAAGCTGCCGATGGTCCGCGACATGCAGACGGCCTCTGAGTTGCTGAACGACAGCGACGTAGTCGCCGCTATCGCGGGCGACCCGGAGGCGCAGGAATTGCTGTCCGGGGCCGACGATGACGACGCCGAGATTGGGGCCGAAGGCGCGGGGGGTGCAGGGGGGTCGTCCCCCCGCTGGCAAGCAGAGCTGGACTCGCCGGCCGCCGACTACTCGGTACTCGACGCCGACTCCTCGCAGCGCAGCGCGATCGCGGCCGTGCTGTCCGGGCACAGCCTGGTGATCCACGGCCCGCCGGGAACGGGCAAGAGCCAGACCATCGCCAACCTGATCGCCGCGCTGGTGGCGCGAGGCCGCAAGGTGCTGTTCGTAGCCGAGAAGCGGGCCGCGATCGACGCGGTGCTTTCCCGGCTCAAGGGCGTCGACCTCGGTGAGCTGGTGCTCGACATCCACGAAGGCACCAGGGACCGGCAGCGGATCGCGCGTGATCTCGGCGCGAGCCTGGACCTGGCGCATCAGACGCAGGCCCCGGACGACTCGAGCCTGCGGCGGCGACTGGCCGACCGGCAACGCCGGCTGACCGAGCACGTCAAGGCGCTGCACGAGGCGCATCCGCCGTGGGGACTCACCCCGTTCCAGGTCCAGTCGGCGCTGCTCGGCATCCCCGCTTCGGCCCGCACCCCGGTCCGGCTGCCGGCCCCGGAGCGGATCACCGCCGAGGTGGCCGATGACCTGCGGGACGAGCTGAAAGAGTTCGCCCGGCTGGGCGGGTTCGCGATGCGACCGGGGGCGACGCCGTGGTTCGGCGCCGTGCTGCGAACGGGTGAAGACGTGCGACAGGCCTGCAACCTGGCCGCCTCGCTCAGCTCCTACACGCTGCCCCGCCTGATGGAGATGCAGGCGCGGGCCAGCGCCACGGTCGGGCTGCGGGCACCGGCGAGCTACGCGGACGTGCTCGCGCGGATGCGCCTGTACGACGCGGTCGAGCGGACGCTGGCCTGCCTGAACCCGGCCGTGTTCGCGGGGAACCCGAAGGCTCTGGCCGACGCCGTCGCCGGGACCGGGGACGCGTCGATGGGCGAGCGGCGGCGGCTTAAGAAGGAGGCGCAGCGGCTGCTGGCTGGGTCGGCCAAGCCGACCCGGGAGGAGCAGGTGGCGATGCTCCGCAACGCCGGCGCGCAGCAGGCCGAGTGGGAGTCGCAGCGGCTCGTGGGAGTAACTGGCAACGACGCTGGCGTGCTCCCGACCATGCCCACGCAAATTTTTCAGCTAAAAGAATTTCTAGGAGAGTGCGCGGGGCAACTCGACGCCCTCCGTGCCTATGTCCGGCTGGAGGCCGAAGGCACCATTGAGCAACTGGCCGCGCTGACCGCCGATCAGGAGACGGCGTGGCGGCTGCCGAGGCTGTATGAGCTCGCGGCCAAGTTCGACCAGCTGGCGCTGGGGCCGCTGCTCGACGAACTGGCCCGCAACCAGGCGGCGCCTGAACAGGCCGCGGCGGCGTTCGACCACGCGTGGTACGCCTCGATCCTCGACCAGATCCGGGTGCGCGACCCGCGCTACGCGGCCGAGCCGGGCGGGGCGCTCGACGAGGTCGCCGACGACTTCCGCCAGCGCGACATCGAGTACCTGACCTCGAACCGGCGTCGGGTCCGGCATTCCTGGGCCCAGCGGCTGCGCGAGGCGCAGGACCAGCATCCGCTCCAAGCCCGGGTGATCCGCAAGCAGGCGGCCTTGCGGCGGAGCCACCTGCCGCTGCGGCGGCTGCTCGACCAGACCTCGGACGTGCTGTTCGCGCTGAAGCCGTGCTGGGCCATGTCACCGCTGATGGTCAGCCAGGTACTGCCCGCGACCAGGCTGTTCGACGTGGTGATCTTCGACGAGGCCAGCCAGATCGTCCCTGCCGATGCCATTCCGGCGATCATGCGCGGGCATCAGATCGTGGTCGCCGGCGATGACCGGCAGCTGCCGCCGACCAACTTCTTCCGGCAGGTCGGCGGGGCCGAGGACGACTCGGTCGACGATGACCGGGCTGGGGCCGGGGCCGGGGCCGGCGGTTATGACGACGATGATCGAGCCGAGGACGAGGAGAGCCTGGTCTCGTTCGGAGTCGGCTTCGAGTCGGTGCTCGACGCGCTCCGTCCGCTGTTGCCGACCTGGCCGCTGGCCTGGCACTACCGGAGCCGGGACGAGCGACTGGTGGCGTTCTCCAACGCGCACATTTACGGTGGCGCGCTGACCACGTTCCCCGGGGTGTTCCGTGACGATTGCCTGCGGCACGTGGTTGTGCAGCAGACGCCGGAGCCCGGTCAGGAGGTGTCCGTCACCGCCGAGGTCCAGCGAGTGGTCGAGCTGATCTTCGAGCACGCCAGGACCAGGCCGAACGAGTCGCTCGGGGTGATCGCGCTCGGGATCAAGCACGCGGAGCGGATCGACGCGGCGCTGCGGGCAGCGCTGACCTCGCACGGCGATGTGGAAGGGTTCTTCGCCGAGGACGGTGCCGAGCCATTCTTCGTGAAGAACCTGGAGCGGGTGCAGGGCGACGAGCGGGACGCGATCATCTTGTCGATCGGGTACGGAAAGCACCCGGACGGGCGGATGCGCTACCAGTGGGGTCCGCTGCTGCGCGACGGCGGCGAACGCCGGCTGAACGTGGCCGCGACCAGGGCCAAGCACCGGCTGACGCTGGTCAGCTCGTTCTCCAGCCACGACGTCGACCCGGACCGGCTGACCAAGGCCGGGGCCAAGATGCTGGCCGACTACCTGGACTACGCCGGGTCGGGCGGGACTGTTTCCGCGGCTTCTGGCGGCGGTGAGGGATCGGCGGAACTGAATCCGTTCGAGGCTGACGTGCGGGACAAGCTGGCCGAATGCGGGATCACCGTGGTGCCGCAGTACGGGGTCGGCGGATACCGGGTCGACTTCGCGGCGACCCACCCGGACGACGGCGATCGAATGGTGCTGGCGATCGAGGCCGACGGGGCTTCCTACCACCGGTCGGGCAGCGTCCGGGACCGGGACCGGCTGCGCAGCGAGCACCTGCGGCGGCTGGGCTGGAGCTTCCACCGGATCTGGTCGACAAGCTGGTTCCACGACCCGGCGAGCGAAGTCGCCAAGCTCAAGGATGCATATACCGAGGCGGTCGGGAAAGCCGATGAGTTGACGGGGCCGGCCCGTCCGGCCGCCGAGTCGGTAGCCGGTTCGGCGGCCGGGCCGGCTGACCCCGACATCGCCAGGCCCGGTTCCGCAGGGCTCGATCCCGCAGGGCTCGATCCCGCAGGGCCCGATCCGGCAGAGCCCGACCCCGCAGAGCCCGATCCCTCAGGGCCCGACCCCGCAAGGCCCGACCCCGCAGGGCCCAATCCGGCAAAGCCCGCAGCGCCAGTGGAGGGTGCTGCGCCAGAGCGGGCCGCAGTACCGGCGGCGCGGGTCGCACCGGAGGTGCTGCGGCCCGCGCCCAGCTCGACACCAAGCCTGGAACCGGGCTCGGCTGGTCACTCTGCGGGCGGGCGGCGAGCGATCAGCGGCCCAGCGGGCTCGGCCGGGTCAGAGGTTGGCGAGGTCGGCCAGGAACTGGCCCCAAGCGAGTTTCGACGGTGACTCACCCGAGGCCGCCATCGGTTCCTGGGACAGCATGACGTAGGCCTCGTCGCAGCAGTCAGTAGTGGTGAGGAACTCTCACGTCATCAGGATGTCGGTGCCGTTGTCGGCGCTCGGATCGTGGCCCGCCGTCAAATTCGCAGGCCCCAACGCCCTGCTCCCCGCTGGCCGGAACCGGATATTTACCCAATATCGATCCGATCGCTCGCCGGACGGACCCCACTTATCACGGATAATGACGTCTTCCCACGGATTCTGGACAAATTATGTACAGCTTTAGACTGTTTTGCGAATCCAGAATCCGTGGGAAGACGCCGAAATCCGTGGGAAGACGCCGAAATCCGTGGCAAGTCGTAGATGCTGCCGAAGGTGGTCGGTTACAGCGCGGGTGCCGGGGTTGGCTATCACGGGGAAAGTCCGTTGTTCCGGAGGCCACTACGAACTTTCCCCGTTGTCCGGGCCCAGCAACCAGTCCGCGGGGACCGCACCCACGGGAGACCAGAGGACCGGCCCGCCGGAGCGCCAGGGACCGGCTCCGAGCCAGAGTCGCGGCAGGCGCTTAGGAAGCAGACCCGGGCTATGCGTTTCTCTTAATGGCTTGAGTATTTGATGGTGATCTGCTTGAAGCCGAGTGAGCGGAGCAGCTGGGTCAGCATGCTGGTGGTGTTCTTCTCCGCGTCGGAGATCAGGGGCCCGTGCTGGGCCGCGGCCTGGATCTTCTTCTGGGCCTGGATGTAGACCTGCTGCTGATTGTTGGGGTTGCTGGAGAAGAAGTTCCCGATGCGGTTGAGCAACCCTTGCTGCTCGGCGAACACATATGACTTCTTCACGTTCAGCACCGCCTGCTCGAGCTGGGCGGGCGGCAGCGTGATCGTCACGTCCTTGCGGTTCTTGGAATAGACGATCGCCTTGCCCTTGAGGTGCGAGAAGTCGACGTAGGCGATGTCGTCGCCAACGCCGATGAACAGCGTGTCCGTGCCCTCGACGAAGGACGGCAGGAACGAGCTCTTCTTCGCCAGGTCGACCACGACCTGGTACGACCCGCTCGCGGCCTCGAACCGACTGAGCGAGGTGATCGACTTCAGCACGGCCGGCTGGCTGCGGTCGACGGTTGTCTCGATGAACGGGTTTCGCAGCCTGGGCAGCAGGTGCACGGCCGACAGCACCAGCACAAGCGCCAGGATCCCGATGATCGCGCCCGCGACCAGGCCGGTGGTCCTGGCCATCCGCCCGAAGGTGAATTTCGCGACATCGCCGGCGAAGGAACGTCGGCCGGATCGGTCAGCACGACGGCCTGGGGGGTCCTTCGGCTGCTGCGGGGTTAGCGGGGCGGTGTCGTTATCCGATGGAGCGCTGCTCATTGCATGCCTCGATCATTGCCTGCCTCCGGTAAAGCGACGGTCAATATCCGCTAAGCCAGATGAGACTGCCCCGCCAGAATGGCTTCAAACTCCGGCTCCGCCCTTACCGCGTAGCCGGACTGGGAGGTCAGGACTGGGAGGTCAGGACTGGGGGGCGCCGTGACGGCGGAGCAACTCGGTCAGTGCGGCCAGTTCGGCGGCCAGCGCTGACCGGCCGCCGCTGGTGATGCTGACCCAGGTGCGCGGGCGCTTGCCCTGGTAGCCCTTGTCGACCTTTATCAGGCCCGCCTCTTCGAGCACGGTCAGGTGGCGCGACAGGTTGCCCGGGGTCAGCTCGAGGGCGTCGCGCAGGTAGCCGAAGTCGGCGCTTTGGGCCTCGGCGGTGATGGTCAGGATGCCGAGCCTGTGCCTCTGGTGGACGGTCTCGTCAAGCCCGTTCGTCGGGTACCCGTTGGAACGGTCAGGCAGATCCGGTTCGGTCGCGCTCATGCGACGGTCCGTTGCCTGCGCTGGACCACGAAGGCGCCGACCCCGGCCGCCAGCAGGACGAAAGCGGGCAGGAGCACGTTCGGCAGGCCGGTGAACCGCCACTGGCTGGACGATGGGTTCCAGCCGAGCCGGAACAGTACGTTCTCGATGTTGTAAAGGCTAGCCAGCAGCGCGGTGCCGGTGTATGCCAGCGCGATCACGCCGAGCGCAAGGCTCCGCTCGGCCCAGGCGAGCACCCAGAGCCCGATGGCGATGATCACGAAGGGGAAGGTCCCCCTGAAAATCAGGTCGCCCGGCATCACGGCATTGAGGAAGTGGAGCGGTCCGAGCCAGGCCAGGAGCGGCAGAGCCAGCGCCAGCGCCGTCACCGCGCTGACTGTGATGAGGTAGCCGCGGGACGGCGTCCGCACGCCGATCCGGCGAGCGTGCCGGCGATACCACCAGAACGTGAGCGCGACTCCCAGGAGCAGCGCGGCGAGCCAGTAGTAGCCAAGGCCTTTCTGCGTGACAAAACCGGAGAAGCCACCCAGGATCGGCAGGTCCGGTCCCCCGTCAAACCCGTTGCCGAACTTTGATGGCACGTAGAAGGGAATCGCGGCGACGATCAGCAGCCCGAACAGCACCAGCGGGAACCAGTAAGCGTGCCTCGCCGATCTCGCGTTGCGCCGCAACTGCCGCAACTCGCTGAGCAGCCCGGCAGCGTCCTCGGGACCGACCGCCGCCTCCGCTCGCGCTGGCTCTGCAGGGTCCTCGGTCGGGTTCGAGGTCGGGTCCGGGTCCGCCGTTTCTCCAGTCATCGCGGGCTCCTTGCACGCCGCTACCAGCTAACGCCTTACGACCAATAGCTTTGCACAGCAAACTTATTTGCGCAACTCCGCAGGATCGGAGATCACTGGCTCAGCGTCCGGAGCCGCCGCAGCCCCCGGAGCCGCTTCAGACGGCGGAACCGCCTCAGCCCTCGGAGCCGCCGCAGCTGCGTGGGAGATGTCTAGTTCTGGCAGCCGTTCGCGGAGGGTGGCGACCTGCCAGTCCTCGCCGATCGCCACGTACAGGTCGGCGGCCTGCCGGGCGAACTGCCGCGCCTGCGGCTCCCGTCCGAGCCACAGGTGCACCTCGGCGAGATCGGCCAGCACGTTCGCCTGCTCGTGCGAGTCGCCGACCTCGGCAAACATCCGGGCGGCGGTCAGCAGGTCGGGCACCGAGTCGCCGGGAGGTTTCATCCGGGCCAGCGCGTTTCCCCTGGTGGCGTGGCAGCGCGCCGCGCCCCGCCGGTCACCCATCGCTTCGAACGCCTCCAGTCCCTGATTCGCGAACGCGATAGCCGTCTCCTGGTCTCCGAGTGCCGAGTAGGCGTTCCCGAGGTTGGTCAGGCAGAGCGCTTCGCCGTACCGGTCGCCGAGCTGGCGGAACAACTCGGCCGCCTCGATCTGCCAGGGGATCGACGCCTGGGGATCGCCGGCTTCGTGGCGCAGGTTCCCCAGGTTGCCCAGCACCTTGGCCTGGCCCTGCATCCAGCCGACCTCGCGGAACAACTCCAGCGCCGCCTGGTACTCGGTCGCCGCCTCGTCAAAGCGCCGCATCGGCCAGTACGCGTTGCCGAGGTTGCAGCGCACCTTGCCCTCGGCCTCGCGGTCCCCGGCCTGATGGGCCGAGGCAATCGCGGCCTGATGAGTCGCGATCCAGTCTCCGTAGTGCTTGCGCCGGTCGAAGAACGGGAACAGCGCGGTCGGCAGCTTCCAGCCGATCTCAGCCAAGCCATCCCGGCTGGCCGCGAGCGCCACCGCGACCACGTTGGCCCGCTCGGTCTCGCACCAGGCCAGCGCCGCCTCCTCGGTCTCAAACGCGACCGGAGGCACGCTCAGCTCGACGGCCTTCCCTGGCTCGACGGCCTTCCCTGGCTCAAAGGCCAGCGGCGGCAGGTTCGGATCGAGCGCGGTCCTGGCCGCGACCGCGCTCCGCAGGTACCAGGCGGCCAGCCGGAGCCGGGCCCGGTCCCGCTCGGCCGCCGTATCCTCGGCCAGCACGCACTCGTGGGCGAACAGCTGCAGCAGGTCATGCAGCCGGTACCGCCCCGGTTCGCCATCGGGGACCAGCGACGCGTCGACCAGGTGCGCGTCGACCAGCGCCCCAAGCCGGGCGCTGCACTCCGCTTCCGCCAGTCCAGAAAGCGCCGCAGCGGCTGTCGCCGTGATATCAGGACCGTCGTGCAGCCCGAACAGCCGGAATAGCCGGCGTTCCGGTTCGGCCAGCCCCTGGTAGGACCAGGCGAACACGTTCCGGATCACGGCCGCATCGTCATCGGGAACCGCCAGGCCGGCCAGCCGGTCGCTCGAGCGGCTGAGCTGTTCCACCGCATCGGCGACGGCCCAGTCATCGAGCACCACGCGCTCGGCGGCGATCCGCAGCGCGAGCGGATGCAGGCCGCACAGGCCGGCGAGCGCGGCCGTCGCGCCGGGCTGTTCTGAGGCCCTGGTCCCGATCATCCGGCGCAGCAACCGGACCGCATCCCGCAGCTCGAGCATGTCGAGCGCGATCCGCTGCGCCCCTTCCCGGACCGCGAGCCCCGGCAGCCGCGACCGGCTGGTGATCAGCACCCGGCACTCGGGCGAACCCGGTAGCAGCGGCCGCACCTGGTCGACATCGCGCACGTTGTCGAGGAGCACGAGCATCCGCCGTCCGGCCATCAGCGTGCGGAACAGCCCAACCTGCTCGCCGAGCGCGACCGGAATCCGGCCGGTCGCGACGCCGAGCGAGATCAGGAACTGGCTGAGCGCGGCCTCCGGCGCGACCGGCAGGCCGGTGGGGTGGTAGCCCTGCATGTCGATGTAGAGCTCGCCGTCGCGGAAGTTGTCCCTGGCCTGGTGCGCCCAGTGCACCGCCAGTGCCGTCTTGCCGATGCCGCCCATTCCGCTGACCGCGCTGATGACGACGGGCGTGCTGGTCTCGCGGTCCCGCAGCAGCCGGTCGAGCTTGGCCAGTTCGGCGCCGCGCCCGGTGAAGATCTCCGGCGCGGCCGGCAGCTGCCGCGGCACGACGACCCGAGGCGCAGTCCCCGCGCCAGCCCCCACGCCAGTCCCCGCGCTCGTCCCCGCGACCCTGACCTTCTCCTGCGCCGCCGCCCGCTCGGCGAGCGCCTCATCCCTGAGCAGCCGCAGGGTGCCGCCGTCCAGCCCGAAGAACTGCTCATAGGCGGAAATCACTGTCGCAGGCGGAATCCGCCGACCGGCCTCATAGTCCACGATCGCGCTGTGCGAGCCGAGATGAAGCGGCCGCAACAGATCACGCTGAGCGAGTCCCCGGCTCCGGCGCAAGCTGCGCAGCGCATCGCCGAGCTTTTGCCTCCCGGGCTCGGTCGCATCCGAGACATGCATGGCAGAAATTTCCAGGAATCCCTACGGCCGTGAGCAGCGATTGGTCGGGTTTTGGTCCGGGTTTGGTCGGTGTTCTTACGTTCGACACGATACCGGTCTCAAACTGGCCTCGCAGTGGAGGAGGCCCGTGCCATGAAACGTAATACCCGGCTGTTTGCCGTGGCCGCCATCGCCTGCCTTTCCGTCGCCGCGGTCGTGGTGGCCTGGCTGGCTTGGCCGTCGAGTCCGTCCGCACCTGGCGCCGACCGGGTCAGGCAGTACGCCAACACCCGAGCGTGCCTGCTGACCAGCGCGACCGGGGTAAGCGACCCGCTGACCTCGGCGGTCTGGGCCGGGATGCAGGGTGCGTCCGGCTCGACCCGGGCGATGGTCTCCTATCTGCCCGTTCCCGCCAACGCCACGCAAGCCACGGCGTCGCCGTACGTCGCGAGCCTGGTGCAGCGCCAGTGCGACGTGATCGTGGCCGTCGGCCCGGCCCAGGTGGCCGCCGCGAGTGCGGACGCGGCCAGATTCCGCCAGGTCCGCTTCATTGTCGTGACCGGTCATTCGGCCGATCCAGAGGTAATTCGCGTCTCTCCAGCACCAGTCACCCAGGTGCATTCGGCTGTCCAGGCAGCAGTTAGCGGGGCCCTAAATGGCTAACTCATTTCGGCGTCAGGCGCGATGGGCATTCCGGGTCGCGGTGATCGGGGTCGCGCTGGCAACGGCAACCACGACCACCGTGGCACCCGCGGTGGCCGTGACCACGCACGCGTCCGGCCCCTCCTGGTCCGGCATCTGGGACTGGCTGACCCACCGGAACCCGTCCGCGAACGCGGCTCTGCCAGCCCAGCAATCCGGCACCGCTGGCGGCCGACCGCACTACGTGCCCGCCTCGGCAACGATGGCGCATCGCGGACACGGGCACCCGCGCGGCAAGGGCCGCGGGCAACTCCCGGCGTTCAAGCTGCATGGGCCGACGGGCCGAACTTCTAAGACCGGACCCATTATCGGAAACGCATCGCGCGGTTCTCTGCCCGACCCAGCCCACCCGCCGGCTACCTCTAAGCCGGTCATGTCCAAGGCCACCGCGACGTCCACCCTGTACCGCAACCGCGACGGCAGCTACACCCGCCAGGTGTACCCGGGCCCGGTCAACTTCCGGGCCGCGAACGGCACCTGGCAACCCATCAGGACTGCCCTCGAACGCACGGCCGTCGGCCGCTTCAGGGAAACCGCCAACTCCACGGCCATCAGCCTCGGCCCTATAGCCTCCAATCCCAACCTGGTCTCAGCGACCTTCACCCGCACCGCACCCGCCAGGACCGCCGGATCGACCGGCCCTGCCGGATCGACCGGCCCTGCCGGATCGCCCGGCCCTGCCGGATCGCCCGGCTCGCCGGGATCGCCTGGATTGGCCGGCTCGCCCGAGCACGTCTCCTACAGTCTGCTCGGCGCGGCCAACTCACCAGCGACCCTGCACGCCAACGCCGCCACCTATCGCAACGTCCTCCCTTATACCGACCTGCGGCTATCCACGGTAGCGAGCGGCCTGGACGAGGCGCTGGTCCTGCGCTCGCCGAAGGCTCCCGCCTCGTGGACGTTCCCGCTCACCCTGACTGGCCTCACCCCCAAGCTCACCAAGAACGGCGGCATCGACCTCCTCAACTCGGCCGGCCGGAGTGTCGCCGAGATCCCGCCCGCCTACATGTACGACTCCAGCTTCGCCAAGCGATCGGGCAATCACGCCACCTCAACCGCCGTCACCTACAATCTTACCACCGTTGGTAGCAAGATCGCCATCACGATGACGGCCAGCAAGGCCTGGCTCCACGACCCGCGTCGGGTCTATCCGGTCACCGTCGACCCGAACTTCAGCACCTCCGGCACCACCAAGGTGCTCTCTGACGCTGGCAGCACCGACTACTCGGCCTGGGACGACCTCGACGTGGGAACCTGGGACAACGGCGGTGAGATCGGCAAGTCGTTCATCGCGTTCTCCGGCCTGGGCTCGGCGCTGGCGGGCGAGCACATCTCCGCCGCGACCCTGCACATCTGGGACTACTGGGCCTCATCGTGTACGACCCCGGAGCCGTTCTTCGTCGCGCCGATCACCCAGTCCTGGTCGGTCACCGGGGCCAAGTCCTACCCGGGGCCGTCGATGGGTTCGTCCATCGGGTCGGCGACCTATACACCGTCCAGCGCCCAGTGCATCACCAACACCAGCGGCAACACCAACGTCGGCGGCGACATGCCGGTCACGCTCTCGACCGGCACGTTCAATTCCTGGACCACCGGCGGGTCCGACTTCGGACTCGGTATCTACGCGGGCGGGAGCACGAACTTCACCTGGAAGCGGTTCGACTCCTTCAACACCTCGCACCCGCCGTACCTCTCGCTGACCTACACCCCCGATGTCGCGCCGCAGGTCAACTCCCAGTACCCGCCGGCCAACTACCAGTCGCCGACGCTGACCCCGCAGCTAGTCGCCTCTGGCACCGACGCCGACAACTGGCCGGCCAGCCCGGTCAAGTACGTGTTCACCGTGTACACCTCGACCGGCACCCAGGTAGCGACGTCGGGCCTGATCTCGACCGGTAACTGGGTGGTCCCGGCCGGGAAGCTGAACTGGGGTCCGACCTACTACTGGACGGTCCAGGACTACGACGGCTTCGACTACTCATCGGCGGCGAACGCGAGTTACTTCACGACCCAGGTGCCGCAGCCGCTGATCACCTCGACGCTGGCGCAGAACTCCGACGGGCACGGGTTCGACCAGTCGGTCGGCAACTACACGACCAGCGCGACCGACGCGAACGTGCAGACCGCCGGTCCCTCCCTGTCGGTCGTCCGCGACTACAACAGCCTGGACCCGCGCACCTCAGGCGCGTTCGGCGCGGGCTGGTCGAGCCTGTACGACATGAAGGCCACCGAGGTCGACAACGCCGCCGGCGGCATCACCAGCGTCGTCATCACCTACCCGGACGGATCCGAGGTCGGATTCGGCGACAACAACGGCGCGTTCAGCGCGCCGCTCGGCCGGTACGCCACGCTCACCGCGCTGCCATCGCATGGCGGCTACACGCTAACTGACAAGAACGACACCACCTACACGTTCGCTCAGGCCGGCTCGTCGTCCACCGTCTTCGAGCTCTCCTCGATCTCGGATTACCTGGGCAACAAGGAGAACTTCACCTACAACGCCCAAGGCCAGCTCACCACCGCTGCCTCGGCGGTGTCCGGCCGGGCGCTGCACTTTGCCTGGTTCACTCCGGCCGGCGCCCAGTCCCAGCACGTCCAGAGCGTCTCCACTGACCCTGCTGCCGCGGGCCAGCCCCAGACGGCGCTGACCTGGACCTACAGCTACACCGGGGATCAGCTGACTGGCGTCTGCCCGCCGACCTCACCGTCCTCCTGCACCGGCTATGCCTACACCAGCGGCTCGCACTTCTCCACCGCCGTGATGGACGCGGGTCCGGCCGCCTACTGGCGGCTCGGCGAAGGCTCGGGCGGAACGGCGGTGGACTCTGTGCTGCCGAACGAGGGCGTCTACAACGCCGCGTACTCGGGTGTGACACTCGGCGCGCCCGGCCCGCTTCCCGGCTCTACCGCGACCTCGGCGCAGTTCAACGGCACCTCGTCTTATGTCCAGCTTCCGGCCAGCCTGGCCGGCAACGCCAGCCCGCTGACCGGCAGCATCCTGTCTATCGGCCTGTGGTTCAAGACCACCGCCACGGGCGGCATTCTCTTCGGCTCAGCCGCCAGTCCGATCTCGGCCGGCACCACGACCGGCGGTTATGTCCCGAACCTGTACGTCGGCAGTGACGGCAAGCTGCAGGGCGAGTTCTGGGGCGGGAGCACCACGATCGCCTCTACGTCCTCGGTCGCCGATGGCAACTGGCACTACGCGTTGCTGACCTCGGCCGGAAGCACGCAGTCGCTATACCTCGACGGCGCACTCGTCGGCAATGTCAGCGGGCTGGTCGGTGTCACCGGGCAGCCCAACGTCTACGTGGGCGCCGGGTACATCGGCGGCAACTGGCCTGACGAACCGCACTTCCAGCAGAGCGGCAACACCGGGTACGCGTCCTACTTCAACGGCCAGATCTCCGACGTCGCGCTGTACAGCCAGTACCTGACCGCGCCGACGATCGCGCAGCTGTACGCGACCGGGCACTCCTCGGTCGGGCTGCTGCAGACGATCACCGCGCCGTCCGGCAACACGCAGGCCCAGATCAGCTACAACTCGGTCACCGACCGGGTGACCTCGGTGACCGACGCCAAGGGCGGCACCTGGACGGTCAGCGCGCCGACCGTGGCCGGATCCTCGCAGGTCTTCCGCTCCGCGGTACTGGGCGCAAACCCGGCCGGCTACTGGCGGCTGAACGACACCGGCACCCCCGCTCAGGCCGCCGATGAGGTCGAAGGCGGCCTGGCCAACTTCAACAACGTCACGCTCGGGTCGGCCGGGCCGTTCTCGGATTCGACCGCGGCGTCGTTCAACGGCACCAGTTCCTACCTGCAGCTGCCGACTGCCGACGCTCCCGGCACCGGCCCGGCCTCGGTCGGCCTGTGGTTCATGGTCCCGAAGGGGAACACGGCCGGAGGCGTGCTGTATGACTACGAGACCTATCCGCTGAGCCAGCCAGGAATGCCGACCGGCCAATGGGTTCCCGGCCTGTACGTCGGCACCGACGGCAAGCTCAGGGGTGAATTCTGGAACGGCTCCGGGTCCCCGATCACCTCCTCAGGCACGGTCAACGACGGCAACTGGCACTACGCCGTGATCGCCGCCAGCCCGACGGGCCAGTCGCTCTACCTGGACGGAACCCTGGTCGGCAGCTCGTCGACCGCGCTCGCCGCCTCGGCCGGCAACTATGTCTACGTCGGCGCCGGCGAGTCAGGCGGCTCTTGGCCTTCCCACCCGACGAACACGCTCGGCTACTTCACCGGATCGATCGCCGAGGTGGCCGTCTACAAGAGCCAGCTCAGCCAGACCCAGGTCATCGGCCAGTACCTGGCCGCGAAGTCCAGCCACGGCCTGGCCCCGACCGAGACGATCACCGTTACCGACCCGGGCAACCACGCGATGACCTACGCCTACGACCCGCTCGAAGGCAACCGGCTGATCGCGCAGACCGACGCGCTCGGAAACCGCACGACCTATGGCTACGACACTTCGGGCTTCCTGCACACGACCACCCAGCCCAACGGGAACGTGATCACGACGGGGCACGACGTGCGCGGCAACATGGTGTCGCAGACCACCTGCCAGAACCAGGCCGCCGGCGCCTGCTCGACCGAGTACTACACCTACTATCCCGACGACACCACGACCCCGCTGGCTCCCGATCCCCGCAATGACCTGATCCTCACCATGCGGGACGGCCGGTCGACCAGCGCCACCGACAACCGGTACCTGACCAGCTACACCTACAACGCGGCCGGAAACCAGACCTCGGCGACCACTCCGCCGGTGGCCGGCTTCCCCAGCGGCCGCACCACGACGCTGGCCTACACCACGGCCACGACGCCGGCGGTCGGCGGCGGCACCACGCCTGCCGGGTTGCTTTCTGCCACTACAACGCCTGGCGGAGCCATCGAGTCGATCGGCTACTACTCCGATGGCGACGTCGCGACGCTGACCACGCCGACCGGCGAGGTGACCAGGTATTCCTACGACGCGCTCGGCCGCGTCACGTCCAAGACGGTGGTGTCGGACAGCTATCCGAACGGCCTGGCCACCGGCTACACCTACAACGGCGCCGACCAGGTGCTCACCGAGACCGACCCGGCCGTCACCGATCACGTCACCGGCGCGGTGCACACCCCGCAGACTGCCAACGCCTACGACGTCGACGGCAACCTGACCTCGGTCACCGTGTCCGATCTGACCGGCGGTGACGCGTCCAGGACGACGACGTTCACCTACACCGGCCATGACCAGGTGGCGTCCAAGACGGACGCGCTCGGGAACAAGACGACCTACAGCTACGACGCCTACGGCAATCAGGTCGCCCAGACCGACCCGGCCGGAGACACTACCGACTACGGCTTCGACCCGAACGGGCACCTGCTGACGGTCACGCTGGCCGGCTTCACCGGCGACCCGGCCAACCCCTCGCCGCCGACGAACCTGGTCGAGCAGTCCCGGGCCTACGACCCCGACGGACGGCTGGCGTCGATCACCGACTCGATGGGCCGCGTCACCGGTTACACCTATACCGACAACGGGCTCGTGGCCACGCTGACCAGGTCGAATCCGGCCACCGGCCAGTCGTTTACCGAGCAGTCGAACAGCTACGACGCGGCCGGGAACCTGATCCAGCGGGCTACTAACAACGGCGCCACGACGACCACCTACACCGTCGACGCGGCCAATCGAACCACCTCAACCACGCTTGACCCGGCGGGCCTTGACCGGACCACCACCTATGCGTTCAGCCCCGACGACTTCGTGGTCAATACGACGGTCAGCGGGGGCGGCACGGTGGCGGTGACCAAGGACACCACCTACAACCCGCTCGGCCGGACCACCTCGACGACCATTCACGACGACTCGGCCGGGCATCCGGCCGGCTGGTGGCAGCTAGCCGACGGCTCGACGGCGACCGCCAGCTACTCGCCGACCTTCGCGGCCGACTCCTCTGGCTCGGGCAACACCGCATTCGCTACCAGCGGCGCGACCTGGGCCTCTGGTGCGGCCAGCTTCAACGGCACCAGCGGGCTCCTCGCGTCGACCGGGCCGGTGCTGAACACCGCGCAGTCGTATTCCGTGTCGGCGTGGGTGAACTTGGCTTCGAATACTCCAGGCGATGTGGTGTCTCAGGGCGGCACCACCATCGGGTCGTTCGCGCTGCAGTACTCCAGCGGGTTCGGCGGCTGGTCGTTCACCTCCGCCAGCGCCGACAGCACCACCCACACCTGGAACTCGGCCCACCTGTCGACCGCGCCCGCGACCGGCGTGTGGACTCACCTCGTCGGCGTGTTCAACTCCTCGACCGGCGCGATGAGCCTGTACGTCAACGGCTCCCTGGCCGCGACCGGGACTAACTCGACGCCGTGGTCGGGCAGCGGGCCGCTGACCATCGGCGGTGACCAGCAGGCCGGTGGCGCCCAGTCCGCCTTCTTCAAGGGCCAGATCGCCAACGTGCAGGTCTACCAGCACGCCCTATCCGCCTCGGACGTAGCGACGCTCTACACCGGCGGCCGCCCGGGCCGCGCGCTCAGCACCAAGTCGATCACCACGACCTGGGCGCTCGACCAGCGCGGGCTGCCGACATCGATGACCGATCCGAACGGCAACACCACCAGTTACGCGTACGACGAGGCGGGCAAGCTGGCCCAGGCCACCGGCCCCGCGGTGAGCACCGAGGTCAACGGCGCCGCTCCGGTCCAGGTGCATCCGATCACCACCTATGGCTACGACACCTTCGGCGAGCCGGTCTCGGTCGAGGACCCGAACGGCAACGTCACCACCACCAACTACGACGCCAACGGCCGCGCGATCTCTACCGTCCAGCCCAGTTACACCCCGCCGGGCGGCTCGACGCCGATCACCGCGACGACGACGAGGAGCTACGACAGCCTCGGCGACGTCACCTCGGTCACCGATCCGCTGGGCAACGTCACCACCGACACCTACGACCAGCTCGGCGACCTAGCGACGGTGACCCAGCCCGGCGGCGGCGTTACCCACCACACCTACGACACCGACGGCGAGCAGCTCACCGCCACCAACCCGGTCGGCGCCGAGTCGGCGGCCACATACGACTTCCTGGGCCGGACCTCCACCACGAGCCAGATCGTCCGTCAGCCAACGCCAGCCACTTACACGACGACCGACGCCTACGCCGATCAGGGCGGCTACCTGTCATCCACGACGACGCCGGACGGCGTGACCACCAGTTACGGCTACAACGCGGCCGGCGAGACCACGGGCGTGACCGACGGGGCCGGAAATACCACCAGTTACGGCTACGACGCGCTCGGCCGCCGGGTCTCGGTAGCCCTGCCCGACGGCACCAGCCAGGGCGTCTCCTACGACCAGGCCGGGAACCAGGTCGGCACGGCGAGCTACGGCACGACCGGCAATCTGCTCAGGCAGACCTCGTCCACCTACGACAACGACGGCAACCTGACCTCGCTGACCGACGCTATGGGCAACACGACAGCGTTCAGCTACAACGCCCTCGGCCAGAGCACCCAGGAGATCCAGCCGGTCAACGCGACCTCGTCGATCATCACGTCGTTCGGCTATGACGCCGCCGGAAACCTGACCAGGTACACGAACGGCGACGGCAACTCCACGACCTACACCTATAACAGCTGGAACCTGCCGGAATCCACAACCGTCCCGGCCACGACGGCCGACCCAAGCGACCGTACGTTCACCACCAGCTACAACGCCGACGGCGAGCCGGTCACCCAGGCTTCGCCGGGCGGCGTGGTCCTCACAGCCACCTACGACCCGCTCGGCGACGTCCTCAGCCAGGCCGGGACCGGCGCCGATGCCCAGACCGCCACCCGCACCTTCGGCTACAACGCGGTCGGCGAGATGACCTCGGCGAGCACCCCAGCCGGCACCGACACCTTCACCTACGACGACCGCGGAACGCTGCTGTCGGCGTCCGGCGCCTCGGGTTCGTCCTCGTTCGCCTACAACGGTGACGGCAAGCTGACCTCGCAGACGACCGCCGCCGGCACTTCGACGTACAGCTACAACAACGCCGGACAGCTGTCGACGCTGACCGACCCGGCGACCGGAACCACGCTCAGCTACACCTACAACACCGACTCCCTGCTCAGCTCCATCCGGTACGGGAGCAGCGGAGCCACTCAGACGTTCGGCTACGACGGGGTGCAGGAACTTACCTCGGACACGCTGACCGCTCCCGGCGGCGGCACAGAAGCCTCGATCAGCTACGGCTACAACGCGGCCGGCGACGAGACGTCCAAGACCACCGCCGGCTTCACCGGCTCGACCTCGAACACCTACACCTACGACGACGCCAACCGCCTTACCTCCTGGAACAACGGCTCGTCGACCGTCAGCTACGGTTACGACGCCGACGGCAA
>DATNFM010000019.1:0-11109 GCA_035606435.1 Streptosporangiaceae bacterium
AGCGATGCTCGGCGAGGGCTGGGACGCGCCCTGCGTCAACTGCCTGGTCGACCTCAGCTCGGCCAGCACGGCGGTGTTCGTACAGCAAAGCCGGGGCCGGGCCCTGCGCCTGGACCCGGCTGACCCCGCCAAGATCGCCTCCAACTGGGACATCATCTGCGTCGCCCCCGAACTGGCCCGTGGCACCGGCGACTACCAGCGATTCGTGCGCAAGCACCTGCACGTGTTCGCGCCGTCGGAGGACGGCGCGATCGAGGCCGGGCCGTCGCACGTGCATCCGAGCCTCGGGCCGTTCTCCCCGCCCGCCGACTCCGAGTTCACGCAGATCAACCGCGCGATGGCCGACCGCACCGCCCAGCGCGAGCTCGCCCTCCAGCGCTGGCGGATCGGCGAGCCCTACACCGGCTCTCGCGTCCAGACGCTCGTCATCAAGGTCAAGCAGCCTCGGCCGCGGGCATCCAAGCCCGAACTGGCCGCCACTGGATGGGCAAACACTGCCCAACCTCCCCGGTACCCGGTCAGCCAGCGCGCCCCGGCCCTCATGACGATCGGCGGCCTGCTCGTCTTCGTGCTCGGCCTGCTAACCAGCATTTACCCCGCGGACTTTGCCGGCTTCGCGCTCGCGGCCGGCTCCTCGGTCCTGGCCGTCACCCGGCTGTCCCGGGTCCGCCACGAACTCGCCGACGTACTGCCGCTCGACCTGACCGCCCGCGCGATCTGTGACGCCTACCGTCAGCTGGGCCAGCTCAGCGAACAGGCCGCCGGCTCCCTGACCATCGAACCCCGGGCGGCCGGCTACCTGCGCTGCTACCTGACCGGCGCAACCCCGGCCGAGAACGACCTGTTCACCATCGCGCTCGACGATGTGCTCTGCCCGCCCGACTTCCCCCGCTACCTGGTCTCCCGGCTCGTGCCGGGCCGAACGAGCACCACCCGGGCGCTGCTCAGGATGGCGACCCGCCGGCCGCCGTTTGCCCGCCGCTGGGCGGCCGTGCCGGCCGACCTCGGCCGGACCAAGCAGCGCGCCGAGGCCTACCACGCCGCCTGGACCCGCTGGCTCGGCCCCTCCGAGCTGCAATTCACCCAGCGGTCGCAAGCCGGCCGCGAGGCCGCCGCCCAGGCCAGTGCCGAGCAAGCCGACTACACCACCAGCCGCCGCCAGGTCTGGGTCTAGCTTGTCCAGGCGGGCGAGCCCGAAGTCGATAACACCAGCCAGCCGGCCGTGCTGGTACTTCCCTGGTCGGTACCTGCCACCCTGGACGGAGGGAAGGAGGAGGACGTGACGACTACGACGACAGCGAGCGATCTCACCAGCGAGGTGCTCTCAGCTCATTCGATGACCCAGGACCCGAGGCTGCGGGAACTGCTGGCGGCGCTGATCAAGCACCTGCACGCGTTCACGGTCGAGACCGGGCTCACTGCCCAGGAGTGGCTGGCCGGGATCGAGTTCCTCACCGCGACCGGTCAGAAGTGCGACAGCCGGCGTCAGGAGTTCATCCTGCTGTCCGACGTCCTCGGCCTGTCCTCCCTGGTCGACCTGGTGAACGCCGCCGACGGAGCGACCGAGTCGACGGTACTGGGGCCGTTTTACCGGCCGGGAGCGCCGCGCCGGGCCATGGGCGAGCACATCGGGCGGCCCCAGGACGGCGACCCCGCGCTGGTGCGCGGCCTGGTGACCGACGTAGAAGGCGCTCCGCTGGCCGGGGCGACCATCGACGTCTGGCAGACCAGCGGAAACGGCCTGTACGACACCCAGGATCGCGACCAGCCGCCGTTCAACTTGCGCGGCGTCTTCGTGACCGGAGCCGATGGCCGGTATGAGTTCAGGACCGTGCGGCCGGTGAGCTATCCGATCCCGGACGACGGGCCGGTTGGTGAGTTGCTCCGCGCGAGCGGACGCGACCACTGGCGGGCCGCCCACATCCACGCGATCGTCTCGGCGCCCGGCTGCCGACCGGTGACGACTCACCTCTTCGATGCCCAGAACGAGTACTTGCACCGCGATGCCGTCTTCGGGGTCAAGGATTCGCTGATCCGGGAGTTTGCACCGCCGGGTCCCGCCGACCCACCAGACGTCCGCTACGTTGCCGAAATGAACTTCGTCCTTGTCCGCGAAGATTCCGGGGCGGCATGATCAGCGGATGGAGAACTACGAAGGAATCGTCAACGTGCTCGCCGAGGAACTGTCCCAGGTCGAAAACACCTTCCGCGGCCTGTCGGCCAGCGACTGGGCCACGCAAACCAAGCTGGTGCCCGTCGACCCCGACCTGCCGCACTGGACGCTGTTCGAACTCGCCGGCCATTTCGACATCGCGATCGGCCTGACCAACATGCTGATCGACGGCCGCGATGACAGCCAGCCCGCCCGCGACCGGACCAGCTTCTTCATCAACCCGCGATCGGAAACCGGACCGGTCGTCTACACCTACGCGTACACGATGGTGGAGGGCAAGACTCCCGAGCAGATGCCGGACGTGCTGGCGCAGACGTTCACCAAGACCGTCGAAGGATGCCGGTCGGTCCCCGCCGACACCGTCGGGCCCGGGTACTTCGCTCCGATGCGGGTCGATGAGTTCGCCGCCAGCCGGATCGTCGAGGCGGTCGTACACGGCCTGGACCTGACGCTGGCCCTCGGCCGCGAGACCATCGCGTCGCCGGAAGGGATCGCCGCGACCGCGGCGATCCTCGACGACCTGCTGTCCCGGCGCACGCTGGGAAGCCGCCCCGCCGACCTGACCGACGACCTGGCCTGGATCATGGCCGCGTCGGGCCGGGCCGAGCACTCAGATAACCGGCTGCCCCTGATCGGCTAGCAGCCCGGTCAGTGCTGCTGACGCTTGGCGTCGATCCGGTCGGCCTCCATCATCCTGGCGATGCCCTCGCCGCCGGAGGTCGCGCCTCCCGCGAACAGGCGCTGATCGTCAGCCGCCTGCCGGTACGCGGCGTCGGCCGCCGCCAGATCAGCGGCAGCGAGCTGATCACCGTACTCTTCGAGCACGGCCGCGCCGAGCGAAGCCGTCGCCGTCGCGTCCTCGGCGACGCCATACGGGCCAAGGCGGCCGACCAGCCCCGCAGCCTCCGCCAGGCGCCCGGCGGCGCGGAGCGCACGTATCGTGCGTTCGGCCTGCTCACGTGAATCGGGATCACCGAAACCCATCACCGCACCCTACGCCGCGCCAGGACTGTCAGTACCTAGCGCCATGATGCGGAGATGGCTGAAACAGATGTGACTGAAACAGATGTGGCAGAAACAGATGTGGCAGAAACAGAAGACAGAAACGGCGACCGGCATCCAGCGGAGGTCGTCACCGCCATGGTCGACCGGTTCCTGGAGATAGCGCAGACGTGGCCGTCGTGGGACGGCAAGCCGTTCGTCGTTCCCATGGAAGACGAACCGCCGCGCACCTACACGCCGCACAAGGCAATCAGGCGCGTGGCGGACCACCTCGTCGATCACCTCGCCGAGATCGAGGCCCGGCTGGCCGGCCAGCCGCCGGAGCCAGACCACTGGCACGCCTCAGCGATCACGACCGAAGCCGACCTGGCCCCGTTCACCCAGGACGACCTGGACGAAGCCAGGAGCCGCCTGCGACGACTCGCCCTGATCTGGGACGTACGCCTCAGGTCGCTCACCGACGAGCAACTGGACGCACCCTCGGGCGAAGCCTGGACCCTGCGGGAAGTCGCCCTGCACCTCGGCGGCTCCGACTTCTACGCCGAGTCAGTCGGCAGGCTTCCGGGCCCCGGCTCAGCCCACGATTGAGCCGTACCAGGGCGTGCCGAAGGTGCGCACCCCGCCGTTCGAGGTGAGGATCAGGTAGCCGCCGTGCAGGCCGGCCGTCATCGCGGTGATCGAGTAGCCCGGTGGCACGTGACCCGCCAGCGAACCGTGCAAGCGCGCGTGGAAACCCGCCACCGTCCCGTCAGAGTCGACGATCCAGTAGCCCCCCGTCGCTGGATCGCCGGCCATGGCGACCGCCGCGACGCCCTCGGGAACCTGCTCGGCGTTCGAACCGTAGGCCGGCGTGCCGTAGCCATGAACTTTGACCACGGCGAACGGCACATGGAAGCCGATCGAGTTACGCAGGGCATTGATCGTGACAAACGAGTATCCGTAACTCCGCAGCGCCTTGATGATGCCCGGCAGCGCCTTCGCGTCCAGGATCGAATGATCGACCGTGGCCGCCGGATGCATGAGCACGATCTCGCCCGGCCGCCGCGCGGCGACGACCCGGTTCACGATCGACCGCACGGTGATGCCGCGCGAGGAGCCTTCCCAGCCGAGCGTGTCCACGGTCCATCCGATGGTGGCGAATCCAAGCGAATTCACGACCGCGATCGTGTGGTCATTCTGGTCACCGAACGGGAACCGGAACCACGGCCACGGCTGGGCACCCGTGACCTTCTCGATCTCGCTTTGCGCACCGAACACCTGCTCGCGCATCGAGAAATCGGAAATCCGCGGGAAGTGCTCATGGTCAAGAGACAGATCACCGATCGCGGCGCCGGACTTCACGATCTCCTTAGCCGCCTTTTTGAACCGAGCAACCCAGGCGCCAATCAGGAAGAACGTCGACGCGACGTGATCACGGCGCAGCGTGGAAAGGACCCTGGGCAAACCGCCGAGGTTGGCGGCTCCGATGTCAAAGGTCAGCGCTGCCACCTTGCGGGTGGTCGGGATGCTGGACCAGAACCGCCCGCCGTAGCCGTCCGGGAGCGAGCCGCGGGCGTCCATGAGCAGATAGCCGCCCGGCCGGCCCGAGGCGATGCCGAGGACCGCGGCGCCGGGCCGGACCGGCCCGGGCAGAGAGCCCCTGAGCGGAGCGTGAAAGCTGTCGACCAGCCCGTCCGAGCGCAGGATCCAGTAACCGCCGGTCTTCTGGTCGACCGCCAGGCCGACGGCCTCGACCCCGGCCGGGAGCAATCCCGCATCGGAGCCGTAGGTCCTGGCGCCGAAACCGTAGACCCGGCCGGACGCGGTAAGGATCAGGTAGCCGCCATCCCGGCCGGCTGTGATCGCCCGCACCGAGCCATGAGCGACCTTTCCCTCCAGCGAGCCGTCCCAGGGGGCATGGAAATTTGCCACTCCCCCGTTAGTTTTCAAGATCCAGTAACCGCCGGTGGCGCGATCGAGGGCGATTCCGATGGCCGTAGTCCCCGGCGCCAGCCCGCCACCCGCTGAGGGAGCGGCGTCTGCGTTGGGCGCCATTAGCGCCGCCATGCCCAGCGCAACCAGCGGCAAGGTCACCCGGTAATTGAACACAATGACACAACTTTCCGCGTCGCCATTTAGTTCCGGCGGCGCATGCCGATCACATCTTCCTGCAATTCAACTTACATTAGGCTCATCTCGTGACCACGGACGTGAACGGACCCACTCGATGAGCCGAGCCAGGCCCGGCTGGCCGAAGGCCGCGCGCTCTTGGCCGACCTGATGGCCGAAGACGACCAGCGCCGGGACGGAGCCCGGAACAAATCGTTAACGTTGCGGCGCCGTTCTAGGAATGTGGCGATCTGCGGCGCAAAATGCCGTTCATGGGTCAGAAGCCTTTGATCGCACGGGTCCGGCACGCCGCCGCGCTGGCGGTCACGATCACGGTCCCGCTCGGCCTGCTGGCCGGAGTAACCGGCTGGGCACCGGCCGCGTCGGCGCATCCGCGCGGCTCGTTGCCGACCTTGGCGCAGGCGTTCGACAACGTTGGCGTTACCTCAGCATCTGATCCGGCCCAGGGCAACTTCGACGGCATCGGTGACTCGTTTTCCGCCACCGGGCTCGCCGCCGACGCACTGTCGCCTGGCAGGCCCCTGCTGCACGACGGGCTGGCGATCACCTGGCCGAACGTCGCGCCCGGCCAGGCGGACAACGTGATCGCGAACGGCCAGACGATCGCGCTGACCGGGAACGGATCGACCCTCGGCGTCATAGGCGCGTCCGCGTTCGGCAGCACCAGCGGCACGTTCACCGTCAACTACGCCGACGGCTCGTCGAGCGCGGCCACGGTGACGCTGGCCGACTGGATTGACCTCAGCCCGGCTTCTGGCACCGACCTGCTCGCGACCACCGCGGGCTGGAACCCGGGCGGCACGATCCCGGTCAGCCTGTTCTACGCCGCGATACCGCTGACGACCGGCAAGTCCGCGGTCTCGGTGACTCTCCCGCAGGTAGGCGCGGCTGTCGGCAAGAACACCCCGTCCCTCCATATTTTCAACCTGACAATAGGCTTTATTAGTCAAGAGGCCGGCGGGGCACCGGGAGTCGCTTCCCGCTATGACCTGGCGCGCAAGGATTGTGTCGGGACCGCCGCCGATCGCCGGTCCAAGGTCTGGTACACGGTCGCCGACGGGGAACTCTCCGACACCTACGCGCCGACGATCGACAACACCGACGTGAAGAGCCTGGATCCGATCGTAACCGGCCCCGGGTTCACCGCGCTCCAGCCGCGCGACCTGACCTACACGGCGGCGCCGCTCGACAGCACCGGCATGGCGTGCCAGGTGACGGCTCACGATGCCGCGCACGACTTCAATATCGTCACCGACTTCATCACCGATCCGGCGGCTCGGGCTGTGGTGATGCGGTTCACGCTGGTCAGGCTGCCGGGAGCGCCATCCGGGCTGCACCTGTACCTGCGGCTCAACCCGCTGCTCAACGGGCACGGCGGCGGCGGTTCCGACAACGCGGGCGGCGAATCGGCGACGATCGTGCCGACCGCCGGCGGACCGGTGCCGCTGTCCTACTCGACTAACTCGTTCACCCAGGCGGTGAACCGCGGTTACGCGGAGCCGATCTACGCGGCACTGTCCGCTAGCTCGCCGTTCGCGGCGGTGGAGACCGGATTCGCGGGCACGGCCAGCGACGGGCTCACCGAACTCGACAGCTCGGGTGGACTCACCTCGTCGGCGCCGGATGCCAGCAACGGCAACGTGACGCAGACCGTCGAGCTGACCGGTGACAGCGCCACCGTTGCTCTCGGCTTCGGCTCCTCGGAGCACGACGCGCTGCGTTCGTCCCTGGCCGGGTCATCGGTGCCGTTCGCGGCTACCTATGCGGCCTATCTGGCGGGCTGGCGCGCCTATGACGGCGGGCTCCGGCCACCGCAGTCGTTCGGGCACGTCTCGCCGGCCCAGGCGGGGGCCTACTACCTGAGCGCGAACGTGATCAAGGCGAGTGAGGACAAGACGTTCGCGGGCGCGACCGCCGCCTCGCTGGCCAGCCCGTGGGGTCAGGCGGTGCCGGCCGGGAAGACGGCCAGTGACGGGCTCGCGCCGTATTTCGGCTCCTACCGAGAGGTGTTCCCTCGCGACGCCTACGAGACGTTCACCGGGTTCCTGGTCGACGGCGATCTGGCGACGGCACGGGATATGGTCCGGTACTGGTTCGATGACCTGCAGCTGCCGAACGGGTCGTTCCCGCGCAATGGGCTGATGAACGGCGCGGCCGCGCCGGACACCGGAGGCCTGCAGCTCGACGAGACCGCCGACCCGATCCTGGCCGCCTGGCAGGCCGGGCTTTCCGGCGACGCGCCGCTCTATGCCGATCACATCAAGCCCGCCGCCGATTTCCTGGTCGCGAACGGTCCCGCCGACGGGGCGGAGCGCTGGGAGGAGCAGAGCGGCTTCTCGCCGTCGACGATGGCCGACGAGGTCGCCGGACTTGTGGCCGCGGCGGCGATCGCCCGCGTGCAAGGCGACCAGGCCTCGCAGCGGCTGTTCCTGGCGACGGCCGACGACTTCCGGCGGCTGATCCTGACCACGGCGATCACGTCCAACGGGCCGTTGAGCTCGCAGCCGTACTTCATCAGGGTGGACAAGACCGGGGACCCCAATTCGGCTTTCTCCTACTCGCTCGGAAACGGCAACCCGACCATGCAGGACCAGCGCTCGGTCGTCGACCAAGGCTTCCTTGAGCTAGTCCGGCTCGGGGAACTCCCGGCCAGCGACCCCGTGGTGGCGAACTCGCTTTTGGTTACCGGCACGACGATCGAGTCTGGAACGCCTACGGGCACCGGGGTGCTGCGCTACAACGGCGACGGTTACGGAGACTGCGAGAAGGCGGTGTTCAACGACTGCTCGGCCGACGGCCAGCCGTGGGCGACGAGCAATCAGGGGACCGGGCATCCGTGGCCGGTGCTGTCCGGCGAGAACGGCGAGTACCAGATCCTGGCTGGGCATTCTGGCTCGGCGGGCTCTGACCTTGCCTTCATGCTGGCGTCTGCCTCTGGCATCGGTCTGGTTCCCGAGCAGATCTGGAACTATCCCGACCTGCCGGCCTCGCCTTACGGATCGGACCCGTCCACCGCCTCGATCGGTTTCACCGACGGCCGGCCGGACGGCTCGGCCGCACCGCTGACCTGGGCGCAGGCTCAGTTGCTGAGGCTGATCGCCGACCTGGTATCCGGGCATCTCGCCGAGCAGCCGTCAGTCGTCGCCGATCGGTACACGGGTGGGCCCGGCTCGGCCGGCTCGGCCGGCTCGGCGGCGGCGATTCCGCTGAGCGTGGCGGCGCCGCTGACGGTGAGCGGCGGCGACGTGCCGATGAACCTGACCAGGCCGTCGGTCACCGTCGATGCGGCGTCGGTGCCGGTCAGCGGGACCACTGTGCCGGGCGCGACCGTCGACATCGCCCAGACCGGGACGGCTCCGGGTTCGGCGACGCCGACCACCTCGATCACGACCGTCACCGCCGACGCCTCCGGTGCGTTCTCGGCGACACTCAGCCTGCAGCCAGGCTCGAACGCGGTCGAGGTCGCTTCGACAGCGCCAGGGAAGGAGCCAGGGAAGGGGCCTGGGAAGGGGCCTGGGCGCGGGCACGCGGCCGGGGTCACCAACGAGGCGATCTTCTCGGTGACCGACCTGCATGTTCCCGGCACGGTCGTCCTCAATGCCGCGCCTGCCCCAGGTGGCGGTGCCGGGCCGGGCACGTACGCCTACCCGACCGCGACCAACTCCGACGGGTCGCCGACCTTCGCGCCGGACTCGTTCCGGCTGAACGGCTTCACGGTGATCAACTCAGGAAGCACTGTCACTTTCCAGATCGGGATCGCCAACCTGCAGCCGACGTTCGGCTCGCTGCTCGGCGCCCAGCTCATTGACCTCTACATCCACGCGCCGGCGGGCGGCGTCCCGGCTGGCGAGGTCCAGTCGACCGCTGCGGCCGGCGCGTTCAACTACTCGATCGCGAACGCCGGCGCCTGGAACCAGTTGATCGAGGTCGACGGCTTCGGCACCGACGACTGGGTGACGCCCTCCGGTGCGACCTCCGGTCTGGCCAGTTCGTCCTCGGTGGGCACGCCGCAGGTTTCTGTGGCTCAGCTCAGTCCGTCCGGCGGCGAGACCCCCGGCCTGGTGACGATCACCGTGCCTACCGCCGCGCTCGGCCCGCCAGGGTCCGGGTGGACTTTCACGCTGACGCTGACCGGCCAGGATGGCTTCGGCCTCGACGACGCCCGGACCTTCACGGCGACGCCTCAGGCCTTCAACTTCGGAGTCTGTTCAACAGCAGTCGCCAGCGAACCGTCGCCGCCGCCGGTCTGCTCGTTCAACCCTGGACAGGTGCCCTTCGTGCTCGACACGATCCCGCCGACCAGCGTGGACGTGCGAACCGAACTGGACCCGACCCAGAACCCGGTGGTGCTGCAGGGAGTCACCGTCCCGTGACCTAGATCAGTGCCTGAGTGCAGGGACGGGGGCGAGCTTGGCGCGGACGTGCTCAACGCGAGGATGGTCGAGTTGGCCGTAGATGTTGAGCGCCTGCCGCCACGAGTGGCGGGCGGCATCGACGTCCCCGTTGTCGTAGTGAATATCGCCGATATAAGTGAGCGAATCCGCCTCGCCTTCGGACTGGCCGACTTCACGAAACAGGTCGCGGGCCTGCAGGTAACAGGCAACTGCCTGGCGCCGGTCGCCGAGGTGGCGGTGGATGTAGCCAAGGCTGTCCATGGTGTGCGCGGCGGCCGCGCTATCGCCTAGCTCCTGCAGTATCACCAGCGCCTGCTGGCACCGGGACAAGCCCTGCTGGTAGTCACCAAGCTGGGCATGAAACCAGCCGATGGCGTTGAGCGCACCCGCCTGGCCGCCCAGTTGGCTGGCCAGCTGGAAACTGTCGTACGCGTCTTGCCCATGCCTGAGTGCATCAGCGTAGTTGCCCTCCGCCTCGAGGAAATGGGCAAGGGCGAGGTGGGTGTTGCCCCGTCCACGATGGTCGCCGGACTCCCTGAACAGCTGCAGCGCACGCTCGAAGTGGTAGCGGGCGTCGTCTCGGTGGCCGAGCTCAGTGTTCGCCACGCCGAGTGCACGGTGGGCGTAGCCAATCGCGTACTGGTGCGCGGCACGCTCCGCCGCGCGCAGCGCAATGCTGTGCACGGCGTGGTGATCGGACCAGCGGCAGCTTCGCGCCATGAAGTCGGTCAAGGCCCAGGCGAGCTGCCAGGTGTGGGAGTCGAACCCGAGCCGCGACGCGACGACGTTCGCGGCGAGCAGAGTGCGGTATTCGGCAGTGAACCAGGTCAATGCCGCTTTGACGTCGATGATGTCTTCCGTGACGACGCCAGGTTGCGCTGGGGCGATAGGGATGGGCACACGGCTGCCGTGTGGCAGCAAGGCCGCCCTGTGGGAAGCGTGCAGGTAGTAGTCGAGCACGCGGTGGATGGCGGCGTGGCGTTGCTGCTCGTCGTCGTGTCGGTTGGACAGCTCGGTGGCGTACGCGCGTAGCAAGTCGTGCAAGCTGTACCGGGCCGGGGCGTATTCAAGAAGGAGGTTGGCGTGAGCCAACTCGGCGAGAAGCTGGTGGGCTCGGCCGACAGGCAGACCCGCGAGGCTGGCCGCCGCGTGGACGCTGATGTCGGGTCCAGGGTGCAGCCCGAGCACGCGGAACAGCCTGGCCGCATCGTCGCTCAGCGCCTGGCTGGACCAGGAGAACACCACCCGCACATCGGTTGCCAGATCGGCGCCGGCGAACGGATCCAAGGTCGCGGTGGCATCGCGCAATTCGGCGGCGATCGCAGCCAGCGGAAAGGCCGGCCTGGCGGCGGCACGGGCCGCGGTGATGGCCAGCGCCAGCGGCAGCCGCGCGCACCGGTCGATGATCTCCCCCAGTGCGTCCGGCTCGCC
>DATNFM010000020.1:0-7111 GCA_035606435.1 Streptosporangiaceae bacterium
CCACGACCTGGAGCGCGGCACGGACGCGCTGGCGTTCGTCGACCCCTACGCCCCGATCGACAGCTTCCGTCGCCGTGATGCCGCTCGCGCCGGGCTCGTGTCTTTGGTAGAAGAAATAATGGCGGGAAGGGCGGCTTCGCCACCCGTGAGCCGCGAAGAGCGGGACCTGCTCGACGTGCTCGTGTCCTTGCGGGCGCCTAATCAAGAACCGATGTTCACCGCCGACGAGATCACCGGCATGTTCATCTCGATGATGTTCGCCGGGCACCACACGAGTTCCGGAACAGCGGCCTGGACGCTGATCGAACTGCTGCGCCATCCGGGCCACCTCAGCGACATCACCGCCGAGCTCGATGAGCTGTACCGCGACAACCCGGCCGTCAGCTTCCAGGCCCTGCGCGAGATTCCCCTGCTCGAAGCGGCCGTCAAGGAGGCTCTGCGGCTGCACCCGCCCCTGATCCTGTTGCTTCGAGCGGCAACCCGCGAACTAGAGATCGAGGATTACCAGATCCCGGCCAACGCGCTGGTCGGTGTGTCACCAGCGATCTCGAACCGGATCGCCGAAGACTTCCCCGACCCGGATAGCTTCGCCCCGCACCGCTACGCCGATCCCCGCACCGAAGACCTGGTCAACCGCTGGACCTGGATCTGGCCCAGCCGCCGGACAGCTACCGCAATGACCACTCCAAAATGGTTGTCCAGTTGGCACAGCCCTGTCGCGGAGGGCGAACGCGCGGCCGTAACGGCAGCCATCCGGTATTGCCCCACGCAAGCATTGAGAGTCGTTGACTAGAAGGAGCCCCCAATGCCTGCCTTCCCCCGAGCCGAACTCGACGAGATGGTCCAGCGCTGGCTGGACGCCAACCGCGACTGCGAGCGCAACGGCGACTGGCGGCCGCTGGCGCAGATGTACGCGCCGGACGCCACCTACGGCTGGAACATGGGGCCGAACGAGGAGTTCATGGTCTCCGGCCGGGACCAGATCCGCGACGTCGCGCTCGCGCTTGAGATGGGCGGGCTGGACGGCTGGTCGTACCCGTACCAGAAGGTGCTGATCGACGAGGAGCAAGGCGAGGTCGTCGGTTTCTGGAAGCAACTGGCCGGGGCCACGCGACCCGACGGGTCCTCGTACCAGGTCGCGGGCATCGGCGGCAGCTGGTTCGTCTACGGCGGCAACTGGCAGTGGTCCTGGCAGCGCGACTTCTTTGACCTGGGCAACGCGGTCGCCGTGTTCATCGAGATGATCAAGGCGGATGCGCTGTCCGATGGCATGAGAAAGCGGATGGAGCGGTCGACGTCGGGGGAGCGGCTGCCCGGCCATTTCCCGCTCGGCGGAGGCCCGGTTCCCCTGTGGTAAACCGACCGAGACTTCTCGTCGGCGGCGTGCTGCGGGACGCCGCTCACAGTTACCCGGTAATCGATCCGGCTACCGAGCAAGAGATCGCCCGCGCACCGGACGCGTCGGATGCCGACGTAGACGAAGCGATCGCCGCCGCCCGGCAGGCGTTCGACCAGACCACCTGGGCGGCGGACCCCGGCCAAAGAGCCCGCTGCCTGCGCCAGCTGAAGTCAGCGCTCGACGAGGACTTCGCCGCTCTGCAGGAGATCACCATCGCCGAGGCCGGCGTCCCGACGATGTGGACCGACGGCCCGCAGCTCCGCATCCCGATCGATGGCCTGGACTTCATGGCCGACCTGCTGGACTCCTACCCGTGGCACCAGGATCTGGGCGAAGCCAGGCCGATGGGCATCCCGACCCGCCGCCGCATCTACCGCGAGCCCGCCGGGGTCGTCGCCGCGATCACGCCGTGGAACTTCCCGAACCAGATCACCCTGGCCAAGCTTGGCCCAGCGCTGGCGGCAGGCTGCACGGTCGTGCTCAAGCCGGCCCAGGACACGCCCTGGACCGGCGCCGAGCTAGGCCGCCTGATCGCCGAGCAAACCGACATCCCGCCCGGCGTCGTCAACGTGGTCACCAGCAGCCGGGCGTCCGCCGGTCAAAGACTCACCGCGGACCCGAGAGTCGATCTGGTCTCGTTCACCGGCTCGACCGCGACCGGCCGCGACGTCATGGCCAGCGCGGCCGCCACGACCAAGGAGGTGTTCCTGGAACTCGGCGGCAAGTCCGCGGCCGTCGTGCTCGACGATTACGATCTCGGCGCGGCGGCGGCGCTCACCGCGTTCAGCGTGTGCATCCACGCCGGCCAGGGCTGCGCGCTGACCACCAGGCTGATCATTCCGCGAGCCCGGTACGAGGAGGCGGTCGAGCGCGCGGCCGAGACCATGCGCAAGGTCAAGGTCGGCGATCCGCGGGATCCCGGCACGGTCTGCGGCCCGGTGATCTCGGCCCGGCAGCGCGACCGGGTCGAGTCCTACCTGGCCTCCGCCAAAGACGACGGCGGCCGGTTCGCCTGCGGGGGCGGCCGGGTTCCGGGGCCCGGCTTCTGGATCGAACCGACCGTGATCGCCGGACTCACCAACGACGCCAGGGCGGCTCGCGAGGAGATCTTCGGACCGGTGCTCGTCGTGCTCGCCCACGACGGCGATGACCACGCGGTCGCGATCGCCAATGACTCGCCCTACGGCCTGTCCGGCGCCGTCTTCGGCACCGACCTGCCCCGCGCCCGCGCGGTCGCCGCTCGCCTGCGCACGGGTACGGTCGGGATCAACGGGGGAGTGTGGTTCTCGCCCGACGTACCGTTCGGCGGCTACAAGCAGTCCGGGATCGGCCGCGAAATGGGTGTGCCCGGCTTCGAGGAGTACCTGCAGATCAAGTCAGTTGCCGAGCCCGCCGGGGACTAGGAGCCGCCCGCGCTGATCGTGGACGCGGAGTATGCCGCGAAGGCGGCCGAGGTCGCCGGGGCGTGTCCCGGGCTGCGCTACGTGCTGATCGTCGGCGACACCGGCCCGGTCGATTTCGGAGCCGGTGTCACGACAGCGTCCTATGGCGTGGTGGCAGCGAGCGGGCGCAAAGCTTTCTCCCTGGAAAATGGTCGTAGCGGTGATGACAAGCTGCTGATTTATACCGGCGGCACCACCGGATTGCCCAAGGGCGTGCTGTGGCGGCATGAGGACTTCTACGGTGGTGTCCTGGCCCTGATTGGGGCCGAGAAGTGCATGGCCGTCGCGATCGTCGGGGATGCGATGGCGCGGCCGATCGCCGACGAGCTGGCCGCTCACGGCGACTCCTATGACTTGTCGTCGTGGTCCATCCTCGGCTCTGGCGGCGCGCGCGGACCGGGATCTGGGGTCTGGCGTCTGGGTTGACTGTCAGACCCTGTTGGTAGCGTCGCCTCCAGAACGTTTGGTTGACCCGCTAACTGCCGGAGCCGCCGCGATGCCGTTACCTCCGATCGTCGGATTGCCCGAAGATGGCCCGCCCGAGCTACCTGAGTGGTTCGAGGCTGAGTGGCTTGAGTTCGAGGGCAGCCTGGATCGTGAGGAGCCGTCCGAGGCGGAACTCTACGGGCTGGCGCCCGATCCGCTGGCCGGAGCGCCTGACGACGCTGGCGAGGTGGGGGTTACTGACCCCGACGTTCCCGAGGCGATTGGCGCCGGGTTCACCCATGACCTGCCTTCGGATCCGCCGTTCGGATTTGCGGCTGGGGGGCCGCTCGATGAGCTGGTTCCTGGCCCGGTGCTGGCGGGGTTTACCGCCGATGCCTTCGACGGGTTGGGCCAGCTGTCCGATGACGAGCTAGTCGGCGTCCTGATGGCGGCTAGGCGGCTGTCGTCGTGGCAGGCGGCCTTGGAGTTCACTGCGGTGACCGAGCTGGACGGGCGCCGGAAGGCGCAGGCCACGCGGCCCGGATCGTCGCGGGCGAGTGAGCATGTGGCCGAGGAGTTGGCCGCGGCGCTGATCTTGACCAGCCGGGCGGCGGATACCCTGCTTGGCCTGTCCCGCGAGCTGGACCGGCTGTACATGGTGCGGGCATCGCTCCGGGCGGGCCGGATTGACCAGGCCCGGGCGATCGTGTTCGCCACGGAACTGGCCCTGCTGACCAAGATCGAGGCGTGTGCGATCGCAGCGGCCCTGATCCGGCCGGCGGAGAAGATGAACACCGGTCAGCTCCGGGCGGCGATCCGGGCGCTGATCCTGGCCACCTGCCCGGAGTCGAAGCATGAGCGTGACCGCCAGCGGGCGGCGCGGGCCCGCCGTGAGGCGCGGGTCGAGGTCTGGCCGGAGAGTTCAGGCAACGCCGCACTGGCAGGTCGGGAACTGCCGGCCAGCGAGGTAATCGCTATCGATCAGCGCCTGACCGCGATCGCCCGGAAGCTGAAGGAAGCCGGCGTTCCGGCGGGCATGGATGAACTCCGGGCGATGGCGTTCAAGGCCCTGCTCACTGGTCGTGATCTCGACAGTCTTGTCCCTGGCGACGTCGGCGACGCCGGCGAGCCGCTGCCCACGCGCTGGCGTCCGGCTCCCGGCGAACTGGATCGCCTGTCCGGGATGGTCAACCTGACGATGCCGCTGGCCACCTGGCTAGACTCCTCGGACGCTCCCGGCGAAGTGGCGGGATACGGTCCGCTCGGGGCTGATGATTGCCGCGACCTCGCCGACGGCCTGGCTGCCGGAAAGAAAGTTAAGTGGTGTGTCACTCTCACCGATCCTCGCGGCCGGGCCGTCGCCCATGGGTGCGCTCGGGCGAGTCCCGCGCCCGGCTCGGTCCGGGCCTGGCTCGCCAAGGTAAAGCTGAGCCGGATCGAATGCGACAGCTGCACTCACGAACGCCAGTCCGAGGCGTACCGGCCCCCTGTGCTCATGCGGCACCTGGTCAATATCCGGCAGCGAACCTGCGGTTTCCCTGGCTGCCGTCGGCCCGCCGAACGATGCGACCTTGACCACACCACGGCGTTCGAGCAGGGTGGCCGGACCTGCCCGTGCAATTTGTCGCCTTTGTGTAGAAGGCATCATAGAGCCAAGCAGACGCCTGGCTGGGCCCTAGCGCAACCGAGCCCAGGCACGCTGGTCTGGACCGCACCCCATGGCCGGTCTTACACCACCGGGCCGGGCCTTTACCCGATCTAGCGATTTGACAGGCCTCTCCAATTCAGGGGTGGACTAATGACGCGCGCTTTCCGATACCTGCCTGGTGTTCTGTCGGCCGTGCCGGTCGCTTCCGCGCTCAGTGCGAGCGCGCCGCGGGCGGCGTCAGCTTCCGTCGGTGCCTGCGCCGCGGCTAGCCGCCGAAGCGCCGAGGGCGTTCAACGCTGACCTCCGAGCCAGATCACTGCGGGCCGAGATCCTCCGGGCCACCGGCAAGGACCGGGCTCCCAGACGTAGCGGCCGCTAGTCCGGTCCTTCGTAGACAGCCATCACGATCCCGAGTCCTCGGCAGGGCGGCTGTTTAGTCAAAGACAGATATCGTTAATGAGTGATATCATCTATGGATGATATACGGGTAGTATTGCTCTATGGTGATACCCTGACCGTCGGCCGCCCTCGCCTCGTCGTTCAGGCCTAGGTATCGTGGGCGAGTGATATCGCCTATTGGCGATAACCTGATAGTATTGCTCTATGGTGATACGGTCCGACGAGTACGTGGTGACGGCGGCGCGAGATCTGGGAGCTGCCTTGAAGCATTTCAGGCTTGAAGCGGGAGTGACGCAGGTGGCCGCAGCCGAGGCTATGGGGATCGGCCAGCCGTACCTGTCAGCGTTGGAAGGCGGCAAGTTCGGCAGTTCCTTGACGCATGTGCTGCGGATGCTGCGGTTCATCGGCTGTGAAGTAGTCGTCAGGCCTTCGGAGCCTCGTGCCTGAGCTGCTTGTTGCGTGGCTGTACGACACGCCGGTGGCAGTACTCAGGTCGGCCCCACTGCCCGAGGGACCGGCGCTTGCCCGGATGGCAACCTTGGCGGGGGTGCGCCCGGTGGATACCTTCGGAATCCTGAAGGTGTTCGGACGCGATTGCGCTGGCGCGATCGTAGTGCTCGCCGAGGGCGAACGGCTCAGCGAGGGCGCGGCGAGTCACTACACACCTATGGCGCTCGATGAATTGCGGCAGGTGATCACCGAGCTAGATGTTGCTCCCTTGGGTGCCGCTCCCGAGCGCGGCTTCCGCCCGTCGCTAGCTGGATTCCAGCGCAAGGCCTGCCTGTGCTGGCGATCAAGCGGTACGACAGGCAGGAGTCGGCCGCCGGACGCCTACCCATCCGGATTCATCAAGAAGACGGCTGTCAGGCGGTCGCGAAACCTCCTGGCTTGAAGTACGAGGAACAGGGTGGCCCGACACTTCGCGATTTCGCCAATCTGCTCAGGACCTTCGGCGATCCCAGTGACGCGGCCAGCCTCTTGCGCCGAACAACCTTCAACATGGCCGTAGGTAACGCGGACGCTCACGCTAAGAATTTCTCGATACTGCACGAACCGCGCGGTCGCACGATCAAGCTCGCACCCATGTATGACGTTCTTTCGACGATCGCCTTGGAGTTGGCTGACGCGACGGGCAGGCCAATGCGGGCCGACACGCATCTTGGCCAGCGGGTCGGTGGCCAGGCCGATATCCGGAAGGTGACGAAGGCGAGTCTTGTTGAGGAGGCCACTGGTTGGGGCATCAGGAGGCAAGCCGCCTCGGACATCGTGACCGGAATCTTGGACCAAGTGCTCTCTGTTGTCCCGACGGCGCCAGGCGATGAGCGGGTTCTTGCAGCGATCCGAATGCAGGCCGAGCGAATCTATCGCACCTAACCGTCGGCCCGCCCGACCTAGCCAAGTCCTTCGTAAGCCGCCACCACGATCCCGAGCCCGCGGTGGGCGCCGGCCTCGTTGTCGAGCATCTGGTTCATCACGTAGGCGACGCTCATCCGGGCATCGAGATCAACGATCACCAGCGAGCCGCCCCAGCCGCCCCAGCCGATGGCGCGTCCGAACATGCCGTAGCCCATCGCCCACTGCTGCTGCCGGCCGAGAAGCTGGTCGAGCCCGTCGTACTGCACCACGCCGGCGACCTCGCAGCCGGCCGGTGACAGCAGGCGGGTCCCGCCCGCAGTTCCGTCCGTAGTCCCGCCGACAGTCCCGCCGCAGGCCAGCACTGACTGGATGGCGGCGGCCGAGCGAGCATTGCCGAACCCGTTCGCGGACGGGATCTGCGCCCGCCGCCAGGCCACGGTG